>NZ_CAWPKW010000170.1:0-74685 GCF_963888615.1 Brasilonema octagenarum UFV-OR1
GGAGAGGGAAAGATTTTAGCGCCGATTCAAGCGAGGGTGAGGTTTTGAACGAGATATGTGTACACCGTAGCCTTGATAAGGGGGACGGCGTTAGCGGGGGGGTAAAATATATTGCAGCTATCGCTATACCACGCAAGCTATCACAAAGAAACGGTGTCAATATTGCTCTCTATTATACCTCAAATATGTGAGCGTAGGCTCATCTGGCTGGGTGAAACAGTTTCACCCACTTGGATCGCCTAAGTGCGTGAGGTTAAATTTTGTTAAAAAAGGGATTCTAGTACTAGAAAGCATTGATTGCACTAATTCACTCTAGTTAAGAGAAACCTATGAAACTTACAAAATTACTCGCTTCTACAATTGCTGTTGCTTCCGTTGTTCTTTCTGCAGGTATTGCTTCAGCTCAAAACGTTCCAACTCAAGAAACTGCAGCACGTGGTATGAACGGTAGCTACGTTGGTGCTGGTGTTTCTGCTGGCGTCACCAATGGCGGAAGACAAAATGATGCAGCTACATTAGGTGGAAACGTTCAAGGACGGTACGCTGTTCCTAATGCGCCTGTTTCTGTTCGCGGTTCTGTTTTGTTTGGTGGTGATTCAACCGCAATTATCCCAACATTAACATACGATGCCCCCATCGCGAAAAACACTAACGTTTACATCGGTGGTGGTTACGCTTTTCAGACTAATGAAGGTTATGCAAGCCAATTGGGAAATAAAAATGCACCTGTATTAACCCTTGGTGCAGAAACACAAGTTGCGAAAAACACCGTCATCTATGGTGATGCTAAGTGGGGTATTGACGCTTATAGGGGCAGTGATTCTGACGCCCTTAGCTTACAAGCCGGGGTTGGTTACCGCTTCTAATCCTTCATAGTCAGTAAAGAAGGATTCTGATGCGAAATCACAAAATGTATAGGAGTAGTGAAGCTTTTCCTCTGATTTCAGGAGCTTCACTGCTCCTTCGCTATTTTTGCAGTCATGAATACAAGTATCGGATTGAGCAACAAAATTGTATAACATGAAAAAGCATTCTATGATTCTGAATGTATTACCATGCTGCAAAATCCTGTCATTCGCGCCGCTGTTGCAATCAGTCTTGGCGCAATTGGTGGAGCGCTTTCGCGCTATTATCTCGGTTTATGGTTCAATCAGCTTCTTGGTACAGGATTTCCCTACAGCACACTGATAATTAACATCAGTGGTTGTTTTGTGATGGGTTTGTTTACCACATTATTAATAGGAGCATTAAGAACGATTTCTCTTGATACCCGACTGTTAGTCACCACCGGCTTTTTAGGGTCTTATACCACGTTTTCAACTTATGAGTTAGATACAGCCAAGCTGCTTCAACAAGGTAGCTTAGAAATTAGTTTGTTCTACTGGTTTTGTAGTGCTGTCTTAGGAATGGTATGTTTTCAGTTAGGAGTCATCTGCGCTAAATTTTTCCAGATTAGAAACGAATGATAATTCATCAGGATATCTGCAAATAGACTTGTGAAAAAATGACATCCAAATCTAAAACGAATCAAAATTTATATTAGTCTTCCTAACAAAATTCCCAGTTCTATACTAATCAACCCTAATAACGGACTACCCAACCAATAAAGTAAAGCAGTTTTATAGCCTCTAGCTTGTAACACATTTGAGGTATCTAGGGCATAAGTAGAAAAAGTAGTGTATGATCCTAAAAATCCTACAGTAACTAATAATTGCACAACCTGAGAAATCCCAAACTTGGATGTAAGGGTAGTAAAAAAACCCATCAAAAAAGCTCCAGTTATATTAATAAAAAAGGTTCCATAAGGAAATGCTGTCCCGAAGCGAGACGTAAAAAATAAAGTAAGATAATAACGACTTAGGGCACCTGGAATTGCTCCTAAGCTAATGGCAAGAATAGTAGAAATAGCAGAATTCATATAAGTCACTAACTGGTTGTTTTATATTTTTTTTAGTGCATTTAAGTCAAGTTATTCGTTTTCACACTTGAAGTTAGTGAGTTATAATATACAACTAATCTGGCAATATGTGAATGCTTTTATAAGATGCCCCTGTTCTAGCTATTTTTATCAGTTATCAGTTACCAGTTATCAGGCAGGAAACGGACTCGTCCACCCCTTGTTCACTGTTTACTGTTCACTGTGCACTGATTTAATGTTTAATATTCAAATTTAGAACATAACTTCCCACTAGGAGATCTCCCACCCACAATTCATATTCGATAGATAAATTCTCTGGCAAAGGGTGTCCGCTCACTGTTAGATGACGCGTAAAATTCCGCAAGCGAATAGGTTTATTTGGTTGTTGTGAATTTTGTTGTTCTAAATCATTTGGTAACCAATAGTAAGTGGTGCCAGAAACGCCCTGTTGCCAAATGTGACGGTAACTCATTTGAGCGTTACCTTGCATAGTCATGACGACTCGTTTTGGAGAAATCTCAAACCACAAGATTCGGCGACTGGTGTTGACATCAGCATTACTTTGCTCTTGGCTACCTATACTCTCTGGACTGAAAAAGTTTGTCATTTCACAATCTGTGACAGGTGGTGCAGTCAGTACTATATGGAATCGATTACGATCCTTCTGATGCAGTGTCACCGGAGTTTCCACAACAGACCAAATTGGTAGGTCTGCGGACATAAGTGATACAGATACTGACTTGCAATGATGAGTTATCATGGGAGTGATCAGGGGTAAAACAATATTAAAAAGATTTTCTTAATACACCTCTACTTATCTCATAGCTGAAAGCAAGAGTGACTTATGCACTAAATTCATTCTGATAAGTAAAGCCACATTGAAAAGCGTAAAATAGAGTCTTTGCGATTACTTAGCTCGACTCGAAACGTGGAGCGAATTAATGACATTTTACGTTTAATTAGGTTAAGCTACTTAACATCTGCTTCATCATGTTTGCAAAATGTCAAATATAGTAATCCGGTTTGGTTTATAAACGAACTCGTTAAGGTAGGGAACAGGGAACGCTTAACAGGGAATAGGGAACAGGGAACGCTTAACATAAACTGTACCTAGCTGAGCAAAAATCAAATAGGGATCTTATATATAGAATGTTAGGATATAACACACTTTTGTAAATGCTATGTCAAATCCATGACTGAGGTGTGACGATTTTGATGACAAGCGATCGCCCCTATATGGCACGGCTGAGGTTGGTACCACTGAGGTTGACATTGGCTTGGGAGATACCAAGGCTTACGATTTTTTGAAGTGCTTGAATTCTTGCCGGACTATTGGGCTTTCCCTCAGCAGCATCGATGGTTGCCCGAAGTTGGTTTATTTCTTCTATTTCTCTTGCAATAACAACTCTCACGAAAAGAGCTAAACTCAACAGAACAATCAAACCCAGTCCAATGAACTTGATTCGATGATTCCGTCTGTGTTTCAAGCTTCCTCCCTTAGCGTCTCGGCTCATAAAATAACTTTTCCTCAATTGTGATACTAAGTTGCCTATGTCCCAAGGGGACACGCTGAGTCGCAAGGCGACACGCTGCGCGAACGCGAACAGGGGGAAAAAAAACCGCAGAGAAACAGACAAAGAGATAGGGAGAGAGAAAATTCTCTGTATAAATGCAACGCGCGTATGACATAGCTATTTTGGCATCGCTTCTGTGTTCTTTGTCCCTACTTCTGCGGTGGCAAACCCAGCTTGGTACGAAACTCATCATCGTATTTCGGCTTTTCCCAATTCTTGGCAAGTTTAACTTGTTCAGGAGTCAGGTTTTTGGCACTGAGGTTGGCATCGTTGAGGTTGGCATCGTTGAGGTCGGCACCCCTGAGGTCGGCACGGATGAGGTTGGCAACGCTGAGGTTGGCATCGTTGAGGTTGGCAACGCTGAGGTTGGCACCCCTGAGGTCGGCACCCCTGAGGTCGGCACCCCTGAGGTCGGCAACGCTGAGGTTGGCACCGATGAGGTTGGCAACGCTGAGATCGGCACCGATGAGGTTGGCAACGATGAGGTTGGCACCCCCGAGATCGGCACCGATGAGGTTGGCACCGATGAGGTTGGCACTGCTGAGGCTGGCACCCCTGAGGTCGGCACGGCTGAGGTTGGCACCAATGAGGTTGGCACCAATGAGGTTGGCATTGATGAGGTTGACATCGCTGAGGTTGGCATTGATGAGGTTGGCATCGCTGAGGTTGGCATTGATGAGGTTGGCACGGCTGAGGTCGGCACGGTTGAGGTTGGCACCGCTGAGGTTGGCACCGCTGAGGTTGATATTGGCTAGGGAGACACCAAGGTTTACCATTTCTTGAAGTGCCTGGATTCTTGCCGGACTATTGGGGCGTCCCTCAGCAGCATCGATGGTTGCCCGAAGTTGGTTTATCTTTATCTCTCTTGCAATCACAACTCCCAGGTAAATAGCTAAACTCAGGGGAATAATCAAACCCAGTCCAACAAACTTGAATCGATTATTCCGTTTATGTCTCAAGCTTCGCTGAATAAAATCTTGAGCTAAATCCGATAACGTCAAGTTTCCAACTTGCTCTTGCTGAAATGCCCTTGCCTCCTTCAATGGTTTTCCCTGCAGTAAATAATCCTTCGCCTTTCCCCTCTCTCGCCACTCAATAGCCGCCGTCTCAATTTTGCGTTTTTGTCTGAGTTTGTCTCGGTTCTCATCGAGCCATGCTCGTAACAGCGACCAATGGCGAATCAGTGCTTCATGGGCAACATCAACCACCGCAACCTTACCGGAGTTCGCCCCTTTCTCAATTAAGGTGCTGGTGACAACTAACTTTGCATCAGCTAACTTTTGAATCACCTCCTCCACTAAAGTCGGCGATCGCTGCGATGTGACTAAATCTCGTTGTAAAACCCGCCTGCGAGTATCTTCTGTTCCTTCTCCTAGCTGTGTCAGTTCCAGAAAAATCTGCTTTGCTGTCACTTGCTCCTCAGTTGATAAAGACTCATAAACCTGATTCGCACGTTTTTGCAGCGTTCCCTTGACTCCACCTAGCCGCGTATATGTGGAGAGCGTTAATTTTTCGTCTTCTCGTTGTTGACAAATTTCTTTGAGTGTGTATTGCAACAACGGCAAGCTTCCTGGTGAACCTTCCACATCAGCAAGAATTTGGTTAACGAGTTCTGGCTCAACTTCCAAACTTACCTGTTTTGCAGGTTCGACAATCGCCTGTCTCAACTCTTCTGAGTTCATGGGCGTAACAGTCACCAAATTTTGCTGAATCTGCTGTGCCAGTCCGCTATACTCTTGCTCTGCGCACTTGCCAAAAAAATCCGCCCGCATCGTCAGCACCAAACAGAATTTATCGCCTGTCTTCTCCAAAGCACCCAACAGGCACTCAAAAAACTGCTGTCGTTCTGTGATGTCTTTGCACAGGGTAAAAACTTCCTCAAATTGATCCGCCACCAGCAGCACTCGCTTGCTGTCCGCAGTGTCAATCAAATATCTTAACCCCTCAGCTTTCTTGGCAATCAATTCCTCTGTTTTTGCTAACTGGGATGCCCGATCAATCCCTGATAACTCCGAATCCACAAACGCAAGTGCTAAACTTTGCAGTGGATGCTCACCGGGTTGAAAAATCTTGATTTGCCAAGTCTCACTACCGGACAACCGCCGCCCCAGCTTCAGCTGATATAGTAATCCTGCCCTAACGACACTCGACTTACCACTCCCAGATGCTCCCAGCACCGCTAGGAAATTCCCTGCTCGCACTTTTTCCAAGAGTTGATCTGTGAATGCTTGTCTACCGTAAAAATACTGAGCATCTTCTGGAGTGCAATCAAAGTATTGCAACCCCCGATAAGGACAAATGCTCGTGACAACTGAATGACTAGACTCAATATTTGGCGCTTTCCAAATGCGTGTTAGGTTAATTGCACCACCGGAATTAGCAAACAAGGGACGCTGGGGGAATGCTTGTAAACGTTGATTGAGAATAGAAATGAGAGTGTAATTTGTCACCCATGTGCCGGAATTGCGTTTGGGATCAAGTGCTTGCAATAAGGCGTCCGTCAGTACACTATGATTGCTACTAATCGTCTCATAAGCAACCTCAAACTCTCTTGATGCAGCGATAAAACACCTATCTCTTCCTTTTCCCCTATCCCCCGGATCGGCTTCGGCAAAATTCAGCAACTCACCACTGTAACAGCAATCCAACCAGATAATCTGCTGTTTGATTGGACTTTCTTGCAGTAGTTCGCGCAGCCATTTCAAGCGAATTCCCCAGTTTCCCAAATCTGGGTTGACATCGCTGGTAGCGAGAAAGCCTTCCTGAATTCCTTTATTTTTACGCAATCCATGACCAGAAAAATATAGCAGCGCAGTATCTGGAATATTTTTGCCTTCTGGCTTAAATAGTTGGACGATCGCTTCTTCGAGTTGAGTTAATGTAACTTGGGTTTTCTGACCAACGCGAATTGTGTTATTCTGCTTATCCTTAACACCAGGTAGGCGTTTGACGTTAAATTCGCCGTAATCTTGTAAGAGAGTGGCAATCGCCTCCGCATCTTGTGCAGGTGCTGTCAAAGCAGTTAAACGCTCATAACTATAAGTATTAATTGCAACTACCAAAGCGTCTCGGCTCATAGAAGACAGCTTCGCTCCAGTTTTATAGAGTTATTAAACAGATACAGCAATCCTAGATAGATCATGAACAAAAAATAGAAAAACGAACCGCAAAGACGCCAAGGACGCCAAGAAAAGAAAGAGAAGAGGAAGAAGGTGTTTACATCCTATTCAGGAAGGCTGTACGATATCGAGTCAATCTTTTCAGTATAAATACAGTAGTATTATGATAATTTATTTTATTCTTTGAAATTAGCAATTCTTGCTATGACTAAACTTACACCCATCCAGTTAGATGACAACACGATTATTTATATTGAAGCCACAGACGACGTGAACGTTCCCTTAGTTATCGCTGAAGAACCCGCAGAGGAAGAGGAAGAAGCACTGATTGACAAGGGAATCAGTCCGGAAGCTGTGCGCAAGCAAATTGTGCAAAATTTTCAGATCATTCATACCACGATTCGTGCTTACACGGTTTGTAGCCTGAATGCATTTAAGCAACTTCCCATCCCAGGAGTCAACAAAGTGACTTTAGAGTTTGGTATCGAATTGGGTGGAGAAGCAGGCATACCTTATGTGACAAAAGGGACTGCTAAAAGTAACTTGAAGGTTACCGTTGAGTGTTCATTTCCAAAGGAAATAACATAATCTTCTAACTCTGAGGTAATTCACCAAAGCGTTCGCGATAACGAGCTAACAACGCCTCCGCTTCTGCTGCAGCTTCCTCTGGCGTGGGGATAAGTTGTCCATCAACTGAGAAAAAACGCAATTGTTGCTGATGAATACGTGACATATGACTTGATACTTTTGACTTGTTTTGCCCTTACACCCTGCCCAGAGGGCATTGAAACTCTTACGAAATATTAAGGAACTTTGCATTTATGTCAAATCTGGAAACCATAGCGCGAAATTAGCCAAAAGAGCGTGATACCATTCTCTCGGTGAATGTCAAGATTGGGAGAAGACCTTTGACACTACGGGTTGCTGTTGTTGGGTCCGGTCCAGCTGGTTCGTCAGCTGCAGAAACGCTAGCCAAAGCCGGAATTGAAACCTACCTCTTTGAGCGCAAGCTAGACAATGCTAAGCCATGTGGAGGTGCAATTCCCCTGTGCATGGTGAGTGAATTTGACCTGCCGCCGAATATTATTGATCGTCAAGTGCGGAAGATGAAAATGATTTCACCCTCAAATCGTGAGGTTGATATCAATCTAGTAAATGAAGATGAATATATAGGAATGTGCCGCCGTGAGGTGCTGGATGGTTACCTGCGCGATCGTGCGGCAAAACTAGGGGCAAATCTCATTAATGCCACTGTTCATAAACTCGATTTTCCCACCAATAGTACAGACGCCTATACCATTCATTACCTAGATCATACAGAAGGTGGTGCTCTGGGTATTTCTAAAACTCTGAAAGTAGATGTGATTATTGGGGCAGATGGGGCGAATTCCCGCATTGCCAAGGAAATGGATGCTGGGGATTATAATTATGCGATCGCCTTCCAAGAACGCATTCGTCTACCCAAAGACAAAATGGTCTACTATGAAGACCTCGCAGAAATGTATGTCGGCGACGATGTGTCTCCTGACTTCTACGCTTGGGTGTTCCCCAAATACGACCACGTAGCAGTGGGTACTGGTACGATGCAGGTTAATAAAGCTCGCATCAAACAATTGCAAGCTGGTATCCGCGCCCGTGCTGCCCGTAAACTGGTTGGTGGTCAAATTATTAAAGTAGAAGCACACCCCATTCCTGAACATCCTCGTCCTCGTCGCGTTGTCGGAAGAATCGCTTTGATAGGTGATGCTGCTGGTTATGTGACCAAATCGTCTGGTGAAGGTATTTATTTTGCTGCTAAGTCCGGACGGATGTGTGCCGAAACTATCGTAGAGACGTCCAACGGTGGTAGCCGCATTCCTACAGAAGCGGATCTGAAGCTGTACTTGAAGCGCTGGGATCGCAAATACGGACTCACCTACAAGGTGCTGGATCTCCTACAAACCGTATTTTATCGTTCTGACGCCACCCGTGAAGCTTTTGTAGAAATGTGTGATGATCGCGATGTCCAACGTCTCACTTTTGACAGCTATCTTTATAAGACAGTTGTCCCGGCTAATCCCATCACTCAGATGAAAATTACTGCCAAGACAATTGGTAGCTTACTTCGCGGTAACGCCCTTGCTCCCTAAAAGGAACACGATAAAGTTGTGACAAAGATGACTGCGTCACTTTCACAATGAACAGTTATTTGTTATCAGCAAGTAGTTATCATGTCATCCTCTAAATGGATACAGGAAAATGCCAATCAGTGCTCACAAATTATTTTTTTATAAAAAAAACGCTGATTGAACTGATAACAGATGACTGTTCACTATTATCTGAGTATGAGTTTTAATTTTCTTTCATAAAAAAGTAATAAAATCGAAGCTGGATGATTTATTCTTAATACTAATTATTTTGTCAAACCCTTATCGATTGGTAATTCTAACCAAGACTCCAACAAAATTGCTTTGATAAGATTTTAAAAAGTTATGCAAAGATTTCACAAAAACTTTATTAATCTATTGGCAAAATTTCCACAAATTTATTAAGGTAGACTGGGTACTTATTTGAGAAAAGCTCCTGCATAGGAGTGAAAGCCTAGCCATGAAACTAAGTTCAGTTTTTGCTGCTGCTTTGTCTACTTTTGCTGTGACTTTGATCACAGCACTTGGTTTCTCCAATCAAGCTCAGGGTCTAACTATTTTAGGCAACTCGAGTGGTATCTGGGGAACACCTGATCCAGGGAGCAATACTGACCCGGTTTTTTCCGGTGTGGGAATGAACTCATTTACTTGGGGACGTCCTCATCCAGATGATTTTGAAAACAACTATGGAACTCCTGCAAATCAGCTAACCTTTACTGGAAATCCTTTTTGGGCAGACGATGTTGGTTCGCTGTTTAAGGTGGGCGATCTAGAGTACTACAATGGCAAGGTTGAGGAAAGCACGAGTGTTGATTCCGTGCCTTTAAATCTCACTCTATCATTCACTAATCCTGGTACTTTCAGGGAAGTTTTCAACTTCGGCTTTCAGCTAGTGAATACACCGAACTTAGGACAGAATCCTGAGGACGATGCAGATATTGTGTATATAAAGGACAACTTTAGTACTCGCAGTTTCAATTTTGAAGGAAACGAATATCAACTGAATTTAATTGGCTTTAGCCAAAACGGTGGAAATACACCTGTTAACAAATTTAGCGTTTTAGAAGGTGATAGAACTACAGCAGGCATTTATGCCAGAATGACTCGGATAACACCAGCAAAACAAACTCCTGAGCCAGCAGGTATTGTTGGATTATCAGTCTTAGGCATCTACCTTGTGACTCATAAGAAATCCTTGGGTGTAAAAAAAAGAATAGGCTAAGGTAAATTCACACGTAATTTACCTCATTTATAGCCAGGGCTTTACATCCCTGGCTATTGATTTTGGGAAAGTTAACAACAGGGCCAGGGCGTAGGTGAGACAGCGCTGCGGGAGGGTTTCCAACGCCAGATACCTCTGTCGGGAGACCCTCCTACAGTACTGGCTCCTCCGCAGGCGACTGCGTAAGCGTAAGCGCACGCCCAGAGGGCGAACGCGTAGCGTCTCCGCAGGAGATACCCGAAGGGGCGCAAGGGAGAGGAATACAGTCGGGGCTTGAACCTACGACTGATTAAAAGCGTCCAACTTTGGCGATATGGACGGGGCCTCAAACCCTTGCTCCACTTCGTTCCGCAGCAGGGGGGAAATAAGAGTTAATAGACGATCATTCTTTTTTCCCCATGCTCCGTTCGGCTGAGCGGAAGCCGAAGCCCTACTCCCTTCCCGCCTGCTTCTTTTGGTGAATAGTCCGTTCTCTGGAGTGCCTACAGCAGCGCCTTGCGGTGATTAAGCGTGCTGTGTGTCCGTTTGGGACTAACAAAGTAGCGTCTGTACAGGAGATACCCGCAGAATCAAACGAATTGGTTACACCACATACTATTGACACTCTCTCATTTTCCGTAGCGTAGAGTGTCAATTTTTTGAGTGAACAACTCAAGTGATAAGTCAATTGAGGCTAACAATCTATCTTGGGAGCGCAAGAATGAGTTTATCCTCTATCTACTGAAACCACGCCCCCTTTGGACTTGCTTCCAAACTGATATCTAAAGACACTTTTGGGCAAGTCAATCTATCAGCTTTGTGCAGAATCAGTATCTCGCTTATTTGGCTATTGTTACTGAACTCCTGATGTTGCAGAAGCACCTTCAGTTGACTGAGGTAAACTGGGCAACTCTAAGCAGTAACCTGCACCATAGACCGTTTTGATATAACGGGGATGGCGGGGATCAGGTTCTAGTTTGGTTCTCAGGTGGCGGATGTGTACGCGAATGGTTTCTATATCATCATCTGGATCATAACCCCAAACTTCCCTAAGAATTTCACTTGGAGAAACTGTCTGACCGTGGCGTTGTAGCAAGCAGTGTAGAAGTTCAAACTCCAAGTGAGTCAATTTTACGGTCTGAGTGAACCATATCGCCTCAAAGCGTTCTGGAACCAAGGTTAGCGGTCCATAGTTCAAAATCTCACTGTGCTTTGCAGCTTGAGGAATTCGATCCGTACGTCGCAAGAGTGCTCGCACCCGCGCCAACATTTCTTCAACCTCAAAGGGTTTTGTCAGATAATCATCTGCACCAGCGTTGAAGCCTTCGACTTTATCCTGAGTTTGGCTCAAAGCCGTTAACATCAACACGGGAATCTCGGCAGTACGCTCATCCCTCCGCAGGCGTTGGCAAACAGTAAATCCATTTACCCTAGGCAGCATTAAGTCGAGCATAATCAAATCTGGCTGTAGCTGGAGAGCAAGCGCCTGACCTTTGATGCCATCTTCAGCTTGGCTGACATCATAACCAGCCATTTCTAAGTTGACGGCAACGAGTTCTGAAATTGCGGCATCATCGTCTATGACAAGAATCCTCGGCATTATTAAAAATTTATTACTACTGATTAAGGATAATTAAGAACCTTTGGTAGATACAAAGATTGCTGTATTGATTATAAAAAATATTTTAAATCTAATATAAACATTAAAATTAAATGATTGTGGTGCTAAACCCAAACTATACTAAAAAACTGTCCTAATGTGTTACTGCTCTTACAGTCCACCGTGGTTTTTGCAAGACGGTACCGTCCAGACTGTCTACACCGCTTTGTGGGCTAGTCGTGATTGGGAACGTACAACACAAAATCCAGATCCGCCTTATGAAGAAAAAATATTTGTGGGTGCCAAAGGGGTTCCCATCTTTGGCTGGGTAGCCATCCCTGACAATGCTCATGGCACTATTGTCGGCACTTACGGCATAACAGGCGATTTGGATAACCAATGGTACCTCAAGCTATTGGGACGTAAAGCATATGATCAAGGGTATGCTGTAGTACTGTTTGATTGGCGTGCTCATGGTAAGACAGCTCTGTTGTCGCCAACGTTAACAAGTGACGGGTTGTACGAGGGAGAAGATTTTGTTCGGATCGCAGCAACTGCCAAAGCAATGGGATGCCCAGGAAAATTTTGGTTTATGGGGTATTCTCTGGGTGGACAATTGGCGCTATGGGCAGTTAAGGCTGCGGTGGAACTCCTCAAAGAAGATGCGGATTTAGGGCTAGAAGATAGCGAGATTGGAGGTGCTGCTGTTATTTGTCCAAGTTTGGATTCAAGGCGATCGCTTTCTTTTCTGGTCAAACATCCTGTGGGAAAATATTTAGAAAAATCGATCGCACGCCAGTTGAATAAACTCGCATGGCAAATTCACGACGCTCATCCTGGAACTATTGAGCCTGAAGCGATTCAAAGAGCTAACAGTATCTGGGGTTTTGACGACGAACTGGTGATTGGGCGGTTGGGTTTTCCCACAGTGGAAGCTTACTACGACGCAAGCAGTGCTTTACCACTTCTGCCACATCTGTCCAAACCGACTTTGATTATATACGCTGAAGACGACCCGTTCTTTGAACCAGCAATCATACCTGAGTTGCAAGCCGCTTGTGTTAGTAACTCCAAGATAGATTTGTTGCTGACTCGTTACGGTGGTCATGTAGGATATATCAGTAGTCAAAAGTGTCAGCGCCAAGCACAAGATCCCGATGCGTGGTGGGCGTGGAATCGGATTTTAGAGTGGATAAATCAGCACACAAAGAGTGTCAATCAGCCGATTTGAGAATGATGTACCCTCTCTAATATATGGTTTCCATCTAGGGTGTATCCAAAACAAGTCGTTTCCAATGAGTGACAACCTGAAAAACCAGGAGCACCGATATTGCAGCGCCCTAATAATATGTCGTCAATGAAAACTCCTATATATCTCAATGAAAACTCCTATAAATAAGACTGAAGTAATCGGTTTAGTTTAGATATGATATTATACTAAACGGTTTAGTTTGACAGGCAATGGAACCATAACTATGCTTGAACACTCGAACCTAGAGGGTTCATCTGAGCTAAAACCTACATTTCGTCTACCTTTTCTTTTAGTTATACTTGCAACTATAACATCAGGTGGTATCAGTGTTTATACAGTACAAAGATTTCAGAATGAGGCGAAAGCAGCAAAACAGCAAGCAGTACCTGTAGTACAAGTAACAACAGTAACAGCCCTAGGACGATTAGAGCCAAACGGAGAAATCATAAAACTTTCTGCACCAGCATCAGCAGAAGGAAGTCGGGTGGAACAGTTGCTTGTGCGGGAAGGAACTAAGGTGAAGCAAGGGCAGCTGGTTGCGATTTTGGATAGTCGCGATCGCCTGAGTGCAGCAGTAGCAGAAGCACAAGAACAAGTACGAGTCGCCCAAGCAAATCTTGCCCAAACCAAAGCGGGTGCCAAAAAGGGTGAAATAGACGCGCAAAAAGCAGCGATCGCTCGCCTGCAAGCACAACAAGACACAGAAGTTCTAGCACAACAAGCAACTATTGCCCGCTTAGAGGCAGAAAAGAACACGCAAATCGAGGCACAAAAAGCAACCATTGCTGAATTGCAGGCACAGCTAAACAATGCCTTGGCAGAATACCGACGCTATCAAACACTTTATCAACAAGGGGCGATTTCTACCTCGTTCCAGGATACCAAGCGCTTGACTCTGACTACAGCGCAGCAAAAAATAGTAGAAGCACAAGCAAACCTCAAGCGCATCGATTCATCCGGAGAACAACAACTGGCAGAAGCACGAGCAAACCTCAAACGGATTCAGACATCTCGCGATCAAGAACTCAACGAAGGTAGAGCAACCTTAGCTAAAATTGCAGAAGTCCGCTCTGTGGATGTTGCAGCAGCACAGGCACAAATAAATCAAGCCATAGCGGCTGTCAAAAAAGCAGAGGCAAATCTAAGACAGGCTTTTGTGCGATCGCCCCAAGAAGGAGAAGTCTTCAAAATTCATAGCCGTCCTGGAGAGTTAGTCTCTAGTGACGGTATTGTCGAGATGGGGCAAAACGCTCAGATGTACGCAGTTGCAGAAGTTTACCAAAGTGACATCAATAAAGTACGTTTGGGGCAACCAGTACGGCTACTCAGTGATTCTGTAGCGGGTGAATTGTCAGGGATTGTAGATCGGATTGATTCGCAAGTTCTACGGCAAAACGTGATCAACAGTGATCCCACAAGCAATATTGACTCCAGAATCGTGGAAGTGCACGTAAGACTTGATCAGCCATCCACCCTCAAAGCTGCTAAATTCTCGAATTTGCAAGTCAAGGCGGTGATTTCACTGTGATTGGACTGATAACCCAGCAAATTCAGCAACTAAGGGCGCGAACACCACTAGGATGGCTGCAACTGAGTCACGAAAAAGGGCGCTTTTTAGTAGCATTAGCAGGAATTGCCTTCGCTGATGTTCTCATGTTCATGCAACTGGGGTTTCAAAGTGCCCTGTTTAACAGTAACACCAGACTGCATACTGCCATGCAGGCAGACATTTTTTTAGTCAGTCCCCAAGGACGTAACCTGGCATATTTGACGACATTTCCTCGACGGCGATTATTCCAGGCGATGGATATACCAGGAGTAAAGTCAGCGGAGGGAATGTATCTTGGCTTTCTTGATTGGAAGAATCCGGAAACGCTTAAGAAAAGTGGAGTGCTTGTAATAGGAATTAATCCTAATAAGCCTACCTTTGATTTACCGGATGTTAACCGTCAATTAAATGTTCTCAAGCTACCAGATACAGTTTTATTTGACCGTGGTTCTCAAGGAGATTACGCCAAGATCATAGCCCAAATCGAGCAAGGGAAATCTGTTACGACCGAAATAGAACGGCGGACACTCAATGTTAGTGGCTTATTTAAAGTCGGGGCTTCCTTTATTGCTGATGGTAGTTTGATAACCAGCGACCAGAACTTTTTGCGACTCTTTCCTAGACAACAAGCAAACAGCGTGAATCTAGGTTTGATTCAGCTACAACCAGGTTCTGACCCACAGAAAGTATCAAATACCTTGAAATCTTATCTGGCGAGTAGTCAGGATGTCAAAGTCTTCACAAAAGAGGAATTTGTTCAATTTGAGAAAGACTACTGGCAAAAAAGTACTCCCATCGGCTTTATCTTTAGCTTGGGTGCAGCAATGGGGTTCACGGTAGGGGTGATTATCGTATATCAAGTCCTTTCTACCGATGTGAATGCACATATGAAAGAATACGCTACTTTCAAAGCAATGGGGTATCGCAACGCTTACTTGCTAGGAGTGGTGTTTGAAGAAGCAATCATTATGGCAGTATTAGGTTTTCTACCTGGCATCAGTGTATCCCTGGGACTATATGCTCTTACTCGCAACGCCACCAACTTACCAGTGTTGATGACAATAGCACGAGCACTTCAGGTACTGATGCTGACGATAATTATGTGTATGATATCTGGGGCGATCGCCACTCGTAAAGTCCAATCTGCGGATCCCGCTGATATGTTCTAAATTCGGCGTTGTACACAACCAGAGGACTCAAAGACGCACTGGACGCGGAGAATAACTAATGACTATGACGAATGAACCTGTTATCTCTATTCAAAATCTCAACCACTACTTTGGTAAAGGTCAACTCCGCAAACAAGTGCTATATGATATCAACTTAGAGATTAACGCTGGTGAAATTATCATTATGACAGGTCCGTCTGGTTCTGGGAAAACCACACTTCTGACCTTAGTAGGTGGGCTGCGTTCTGCCCAGTCCGGTCATTTGCGAGTGTTAGGACGAGAACTTTGTGGTGCGAATGCAGAACAACTCACACTGGCGCGACGCAATAACGGCTATATTTTCCAAGCACACAACCTGCACGGTAGCTTAAGCGCACTGCAAAATGTCAGGATGGGCTTGGAACTTCACAAGAGTATAACTCCAGCAGAAATGAAAAAACGCTCAGCCGAGATGCTAGAGTTGGTAGGATTAGGGGAGCGTCTCAATTACTACCCGGATGATTTGTCAGGAGGACAAAAACAACGGGTTGCGATCGCCCGTGCCCTGGTGAGTCGCCCCAAAATGGTTCTCGCAGACGAACCCACCGCCGCCCTTGATAGTAAGTCGGGTAGAGATGTGGTGAACCTAATGCATAATTTGGCGAAAGAGCAAGCTTGTACGATTTTGTTAGTGACTCATGATAATCGTATTTTGGACATAGCCGATCGCATTGTCTACATGGAAGATGGTAAGTTAGCGAAAGCTCCTGCTACCGTTGGATAGCAAGATATATAGCAGCCAACTTCATTTAAGATCACAATACACCCAACAATGCCTGCTTGAACTCCGCCGCACTCTTAAAATAAATTTCTGGCTTTTCCACCAACGCCAAATCAATAACCTCTGCCAGATGTTGCGGAATTTGTGCGTTTCGCGCTCCGATTGGCACGGGGTCATTTTGTAATACAGCCAGGAACCGATCACCGCCTGTGAAGTTGCGAGGGAAAGTTTCAGTAAGCATATAGTAAAGACAAGCAGCAGTAGCCCATATATCTACGTCTGGTTGGGCATATTTGAAGTTAAGCACCTGCTGTCGGGGCATAAAAACCGGAGTACCTGCTTTAGCGCCAGTGAGAGTTTGACCGCTTAAACCGGCTATGTCAAATGCCTTAGATAAGCCGTAATCGCCAATTTTAGTAACAACTTTTTCATCAGCCCAAGCAAGGAAGATATTACCCGGTTTGAGGTCGCGGTGAACTAAACCCCTGCCTTTGCCAAATCCGCCATCACCCAGTTTGACATAGGGAATTTCAGCATTGTGCGTGTATTCTAAACCGTCGAGAAGTTGTAGAGCAATCGGTACTGCTATATCAATAGATAATCGCCCACCCTGGTGGCGCATTAAATCAGATACACTACCACCCTCACAATACTCCATAGTAAAGAAGAAAATGTTTTCGGAGTATCCATAATCTATTAGCCGCACTACATTGGGATGTCGTAAAGCTTTAGTGTTTTCCGTCTCCCTGAGAAACATCTGTACAGCGCGTTCATTAGCAGCTACTGCTGGTAACATGACCTTCAGTGCTACGAATTTCCCGGATTGATTGTGCTGTGCTAAATAAACTTCCCCACATCCACCTTTTCCCAGCAATTTAACAATTTGATAACCGCGAATTGCAATTAGATTGTTGTCACCATCTTCCGCTAAGCCCAACAAGCGTTTAATAATTTCCAAAAAAATTGGCGGTTGTGTTGGGTTTTTGTTTAGATAAATGGTGCCAGGAGAAAAGTTGGAAATATTTATCTCGTATGGATCAACTTCAATACCAATTGTAAAAACAGTATTACCCAGTTTGATTTCGTCTCCATCCTGCAAGTCATACTCT
This sequence comes from Brasilonema octagenarum UFV-OR1, assembly GCF_963888615.1. Classification (NCBI taxonomy): domain Bacteria; kingdom Bacillati; phylum Cyanobacteriota; class Cyanophyceae; order Nostocales; family Scytonemataceae; genus Brasilonema; species Brasilonema octagenarum. The sequence continues at coordinate 17,378 of NZ_CAWPKW010000170.1, forward strand.
GGAAATTGGAATTTGGCACCTTCTTCTGGAGTTTGGTTAGTTTGGCGCTGTCCAATTTTTTTTCCATTAACGTAAGTACCATTTCTACTGCCAAAGTCCCGTACCCGGATAGCAGGAGGGTTGATATCTAGCAAACAATGATAGCGGGAGATGGTGCAATGTTCTTCATCATCAGGCAGTTGGAGATTACAATCCATACTTCTACCGATGATACAGCTGGTGCGGGAGTCAAAGATAAATTGTTGTCCCTGAAGTTTGCCTTGGGTGACAGTAAGAGTGATTTTAGCTGACATGGGAAAATAATAGGCTTTGATATTGTTCGTCATTGCGGGTGAATTTTGACTTCTTTCTACTCGCAATGACTTCGTACTGCTTATTTGGCAACTGTGGGTTTTATTAACTGGTTAACGGTTTACCACACTTTGAGCAGAAATTGTTACCCAATGGATTTTTAGTCTCGCAATGAGTACAGATAACATAACCTTGAGGAAGTGCCGTTGACGGAGATGAAGTCTCTAATGTTTGATGCCCTTGGTGTGCTGTTGATAAACCATTATTTGAACCAATGGTACTAGTTCTCAGAGTCCTCAATACCTGAGGCATGACTGCATCGATTAATCCAGAACCACCATCATGAGAATTACTAACCCAGACCTCTGGAAGTTTAAGTTTGACTAACTCCTTCAGTTTTTCGATATCTAGCCAGCCTTCACGACCAATGATATCAATAGTTTCTTTCAAAATTAATAAGTCTATTTCACGTAGTTGTCGAACTCGTCCTACTTCAACCTCAATTCCGTATTTCGCTGCTATGGCATTAAGTTCTGCAATCTTCACATCCTCTTGAGCTTTAACCAAATCTGCTTGCTTTTTCGTCACGGCTTTTTCGTATTCAAGATTTTGGAGTTCTTTTTCTGTTTCTCGTTCAGCTTGTATGGTTATACGCATTTCCTGGGCGATTTTGCGATCAGTTAAAATCTTTTCCAGTTGTTCGGGTAGGTCAATCTCTCCAATCAATGTGTCAACTGCTTCAACTGCAAAATCACTGAGAGCTGATTTAATATAGTCTTTTGCTTGTCTTTGTTGGTCACTACGTTTGTCGAGAAAGTCAAGCGCCTCAGAATTTTGAGCAGAATTGCAGAAGTAATTGCTCACTGCTGGCTGTAGTACCTTTACAATAAGAGCTTTTATAGAGTTACTACCAGAGCCACCAACATTATTACCAACACGATAAATCATTGTGGGAGCATTTTCTTCAGCTACGCGAATAACTTGCGTTACTTCTATATCAAAACAAAATCCATCCTTAGAGCGCAGTTGTATAGCATGAAGGTTTGCATCGTAGTTTGTAGGTGGCTTTTTTTTGTTTGACCAGTCTAGCGCAATGGGAAGAGTTGGAACTATCTCTACATTCATCACTTTTGTGTTGATTACATGCTTACCAGGGGGGAGAGGGGTATTCCAAACTCCCTTGCATCCACGCTCAACTACACCAGCCTTATTCTCGGGAGGCTTGCCAACGTGGGAGATAATAACTCCAACTGTCCCAACAGGAACGTCAGTTAATTCTACTTGCTCAACTTTGGCAAACCAAGGATTTAGATTCCAAGAACCAGGTGGCAGAACCTCTTGTTGCAAACCTTTGCGTCCGCCTCCATCAAGAAATTTTTGCCCGTTTTGGAAGTTGCCATGATCTGCAACAGGCGAACCAGCAATCTCATCTGATTCAATTGAAATACCATCGTAAGTAGTGACAATGCCAATCTTCCCAGCTTCTACTGTATACACCTGTAAATTTTCAGGTTTCAGGCCATATTGGGTGGCATTAGCAGCAGTAATTACAGTAAATAAATCGGTGTTAATCCAATAGGTGCCAGCAGTTAAGATTGCTAGCTGTCTACCTTTTTGACCTCCATTTTCAATAAACTTAGACGCATCTTGAAAGTTATGGCAATCCACAACTTTGCCCAACAGTTGTTCTGGTGGCATGGGCGCACCATCTTCGGCAACGATTAGTCCAATTTCTCCTGGAGGAATATTAATTACTGGTTTCTTATAAATGTGAAACAATTCAGTGTTAATCCGGTAAGTGCCAGTTGTTAGAATGGCCAGCTGTTTACCCTTGTGACCCCCATTTTCAATAAATGCACCGGCATCCTGAAAGTTGTTACATTCAACAACCCTACCAAAAAGTTGCCCAGGTGACATAGACGCACCATCTTTAGCAACGACTAGCCCAATTGCATCAGAGTAAACTTTGATTGGTTTTTCTTTGCGAATGGTATACATCCAAGGAAAATAACCCCAATGTGAACCCGGGGTAAGAATTTTCGCTTGGGGACCAGCTTCTTCTTTAAAAGCTATCAGCTGACCAGCAGGAAGTTTAGGGGAAAAAGGATTAAGGTTAAATTTCTTAATCACAATCCCAACTTCATCGTTAGCAATTACTACAACTCCTCTGGACGAGATAACCGCAAATACAACAACTCCGAACACCAAGAAAATAGCAAAAGTTCCGCCCAAAGATATTCCCGCAGTTCTCATGGGCTGATTGATTGAGTTTCCTGGGCTAGTTTGTAGTGATACCGTAGTTGGAGTCTGAACAAACAGCAGATTTGGGGGTTGTTCTACTGAAGCAGTTGTTAATCGAGGATTCACTGAATCGATATACTGACTCATGATAACAATGCTGCCTAGAGCCATTGCACTCTTCACTAGCAGACCGACAAATAGCTTTGCTTTCATAGTGATGCTATTCTTCCTGACTATAAAGAAGTGTAGTTAACTACGTATTCTTAATCAGCAATTCCCGAAGAATCTTAAAGGAAAATTAAAGATATTTCTCTATAGACAACGAATAATGCGAGGGAAGAAACCACTACACATAGGTAGCCACTCGTGGAAAAGCAGAACACCATATCCAAATGACGGAAGGTGCCCTTCCTGAGCTTCTAAACTAAAGGTAAAGTTATCGTATCTTAACCATTCATTATTCCTTCGCCAGCCTACGTAGTTGCCACACTCATAAAAAGTTGTGCTATCTAACCTATCTAACTTGCCAGGGTAACCGCGAATACCACGCCAGATTCGCTGCTGAACACTTAAGCCAAACTTACTATCACTGTACTCTACCCATAGTTGGTCAATCTTGCGAAGAACAGTACAGGGAAAGTTCGATAATTCCTGCGCCCTCATCCAACCCTCGTTCTGACGATCAACTGCTTGAAGCATCATTTGGTAGGTTTCACGATCCGCTTCTTTCCACTGATTAGCTCTCAGCAAGCCCTCCAGTTTAGCGTAATCGACAATTGGATCTGTTGAAGAAAGTTTATCTACAAAAGGTGGTTGAGTTTCAATAGTTGCAATACCAAGCAATTCTCTAAACTCGCGCACTGTCTGTGGTCTATCTTGCGGTTCCAACGCCATACCTTTGACAATAGCATCATTTACCCTGTCACTAATCCGGAAGTTATGTTGCTTTGGCGGTGGTAAAGGTATGCCAGTTTTCCTAAAATCAGCAGGTAAAGGAACTTCCGCAGTCAGTAATGTATACAGCGTTGCGGCTAAGGCATAAACATCAGTATAAGTATCAAATTTACCTCGTCTTTGATACTGTTCAATGGGTGCATAACCTGCCGTCTTGGCATTAGTCATGCTTCCTGTTATTCCAACGGCAAATTCGCGTGCCAAACCGAAATCAATCAGTACAGCTTCTTGTGTACCACGGCGCAGCATAATATTATGTGGCTTGACATCCCGATGTAAAAGTTCTTGTTGGTGGACAGATTCCAGGGCTTTCCCTACCTGGTCAATGTAGCGTAATGCCTCAGACTCTGGCAATGCCCCACGATCCTCAACATAAACCCATAAATCTTGCCCGTCAATATACTCCATCACCATGCCCCACAGTTCAGCCTCCTTAATCATTTCGTAGATTTTGACGATATGAGGATGGCTACACCCTCGTAACCGCAACCCCTCATTGACAAACTTTACTTGTTGTTTATCAAAGTCTGCTTGACCTTGTTGCTTTTGGTTTAGGGTTTTAATAACAACTAATTTACCGATGGGGGATTGAATGGCACTATAGGTGACACCAAAGCCTCCACCTCCAAGGACTTTTTGAATAATGAATCTTCCGTTTTGAAGTGGTTGACCTGGTGTCCAAAGTTGCATTGGGATTGGCTACTCCCTAGTTTGAGATCACTAGAAGCATTTTACTTGTTTGGCTGCACCTTGTGAGATGATGTGCAGGGCATACAAAGCGATAATCGAAATCTGAATGCACAGATTGGGAAATTTGAACAATTCAGTTGCGATTCACACTCGGTGGACAGTCATATCAAATCCGTTGATATCGGAATTATTCCTCTTTCCTCTCTCTCTGTGTCACGCCAGGTGCATTAAAATCTTCGCCCCTCTTCTATCATGGAGCGGATTGACGTTTTATCCAATGCCACTTCTTGCCGCAATTGTTCCATAAGAGCGATGCTCCTTTGGAGCCGCTTCGCTAACGCATTACTTATCGATTTTTTCGTCGTCGGCTTTCCCCAAGCGTTATATCGCGCTTGGGGTTTCTCTAATGCTGCAACTTCTGCATCGGGTAACGGCTGTACAACTATCACCACCTCAACAGAGATATCTTTAAAATCAGTGGGTGTCTGGATTTGCAACATACCATCAGCCCCAATATGCGCTCGTAATTTCATCGTTTCCATATCAGCCCACCTGACTCATCCTCAACATTGCTCCGCCGTGTCTTAATACTAAGTTAGGAAACGACGCTGTGCAAAATCTATCCACAATCGCTGCTTGCGGCACTGGGCGATCGCGCGATAGCTTCTCTACGAGACGCTGCGCGAACACTGCTGCGCTCCTTTGCAGATCGCGTTAGTTTTGGTCAAAATTGAGAAAGCAGGACAGCAGTTAACGGAGACAAAAACATGAGCGTAACTATTCCCCTACATGCCATAGAACTCGCTCCCGGTAGCCAGATTGCCATTCATAACCTGTCCTGGCAAGACTTTGAGCGACTTCTCGAAGACTTGGGAGAAAAACGCAACACCCGCATTGCTTACTACCGAGGAACCCTAGAAATAATGTCCCCGTTAGCATTACATGAGCGTCCCCACCGCATCATTGCTTACATCATCACCACAATTCTGGAGGAACAAGGACGCAACTGGGAAGACTTCGGCTCGACTACTTTTAAACGTCCAGACATTGCTGGGGTTGAACCAGATACCTGCTTTTATATTCAAAATGCCAGCCAGGTAAAAGGATGTACCCAAATGGATTTAACCGTATATCCTCCCTGTGACCTTGCCGTTGAATCTGATGTTACCTCAAAAACAACCCTCAACGCCTACATATCCCTGAGAGTTCCGGAGGTGTGGATTTACAGCAACCATCAACTAACCGTTTATATTCTCCAAGCTGACGGCTACGTAGAATCTCTCCTCAGTCCCACCTTTCCTAATTTACCCGTAACTGAACTTATTCCCCGACTGGTGCAAAAAGCAATTGATGACGGAACCAGTCAAATGCTGCGAGAACTGAGAGCTTTGCTACGGGAATAAAAGCTTTTTGAATGCGTGAATGCGTGAATGTTAGCGTAGCTGAGATCTTGCACCATTCTCAATAACCGTAGGGTGGGCACTGCTGTCAACGTAAAAATAAGGTTTTGAGCAACTCTAGGCAGTGCCCACCTTACAAAAATTGCAATAACGCAACTGGTGCAAGATGTGAGGTAGCGTGCCGTAGGCAGCGAATTCCAAGGCAGCGGTACTAGACAGATACTGTCGTCTCAAAGTTCTTTTTAGCATCTTGGCGTGAGATAATCATCCTATTTTCATTTCATGCGGCGAAATAAAACGCACGACTTCCACCAGCCAATGAAAAGATCCAAGAAACTTTGGTTTCATAAAGCATTCAAGATTACCGTGATTGTACTACTAGTGCTGGGGCTATCGCTAGTGGGGCTTGTCACCTATGCTGTGAGGCAATCATTTCCAGTAGAAACTGGCACGGTTCAAATACCAGGGTTGAAGGCTGAGGTAAAAGTCGAGCGTAATGACTGGGGAATTCCCCACATTTACGCTGCCAACTCCCATGATTTATTTATGGCGCAAGGTTATGTCCACGCGCAAGACCGTTTCTGGCAAATGGACTTTCACATGGGGCAAGGTGATGGCTTATGATCTTGGCAAAAACCTTGATAGTGAAATTGAACGTAGTATCTTGCTCAAAACCCTGACTCCTGCTCAGGTAGAAGAACTATTTCCACCTTACCCTGAAAACCTACCAGTGATTTTGCCACAGTTCCAAGTGGGTAAAGCAGTGAGTACAGCAGATGTTTTCTCCCCAGTGAGTGGTGTAAATAATATCATCTCTGCCTTAGAGTCAATAACCAAACCGATGACTGCTTTAGAACAATTGCTAGGTTCTACTACTGGAGTCGGTATTGGTTCAAATAGCTGGGTAATATCAGGTCAGCAGACGACGACAGGTAAACCCATTTTGGCAAATGATCCTCACTTGGCTGTACAAATGCCTTCTATCTGGTATGAAGTTGGTCTGCATTGTACACCAAAAAGTGCAGATTGTCCATACAATGTGACTGGGTTTTCGTTTGCTGGAATGCTGGGTGTGATTGTCGGTCATAGCGAGCGCATTGCCTGGGGTGTCACCAATGTCCTCTCAGAATAATTTCAAAAGTGAGTATGAATAGCCTCAGTTGTTCTAACCCTTACGGGTTCGCCAGTCGCTTCAAGTCGGGGAACCCGCCCAACGCGCTGGCGAACCATAAAACGTTCAATCCCACACACCTGTTTAATGGCTCTGTGGTAACATTCAATTCCCCAATGGATTGAATGTAATGCCTTAAATTCCACTCGATTAATTGCAATTAGTGCATCTTCATCCGGTAAAAATATGATGTAGTATCTTTTTTCTTCGTTTTTGTTCGCGTAAGCGCAAGCGCACGCCCAGAGGGCGAACGCGCAGCGTGTCGCTTTGCGACTCAGCGTCTCCCCTTGGGAGAAGTTTTTCCGAAATACTTTCACTTTGCCGAAACTTTTTAGATGAACTATTAAACCAACACCTGTGTATTTCTAGATTTTGGATTTGGGTATAATCTCGACCATTGATTGAACAGGAACGATTCTTGGCTACCCCCACCAAAAACCCTAATTCTTTGTTTTTCAGGAATTTTAGGTTTTCTTTACTGGCATACCAAGCATCTGTAGTCACGGTCTTCGGTTTTAATCCCCAATCCAGTACTTCAGCAATCATTTCTCTTAAATAATCGTTTTTTGTCTTACCTTCCTGTTTTTTATATATGCGATAATTGATGGGTACAGATTTACCCGACAAATCAGTGTAATACAAGGTAATTAACTGAATCCCTTTAACTACACGATGATGTTTACCCGACCAAAAATAAGCAAAAAATTGCTGTTAATAGCGGGTCACTATAAGGTTTATCAATAACTGTATCGTCGTAACTTATGTACCACCCGTTAAATTGATGTGTGGACTTACCTCCAGAAATAAATCTTTTGGTTCATAACGTTCTCTCAACAAAAATCTATTGACGCTATCGTGAGATGTTTCTCCTAAAATCTCAGCAAGATCGTGTACAACCTGGATACTTTGATTCTGCAAGCAAGAACAGAGTGTAAGTGTCCAAGTCGCATATGTAAGTTGATACTTTAGTAGTCGCTCTAATAGCCCTAACCCTACATCATCAAGACAATATAGGTATTATCCGTCTTTCAATGTCCCTGTTAATTAGCGTTCGCGCAGCGTGCGCCTTCGCGCACTCGCCTTGTTACTTTCCTCATTCACGCATCTGCACTTCTTGCCTATTTTGTCAATGCGTAAGTCCTAATTTAATTAAGTTGAACTACTTACCAGCATTGACCAATTTGCGGTCACTTTAATATAGCTGACATCTTTTTTCTTTTCAGTAACGTTTCACTTAGACTCGCGTGTTACTTATTATTAATAATTCTCTAAGTGCTATTTCCTGATTACTGGTTTTTTAGTGTAAACTCCAGTTAGTAAAAAAGTAATCTTTCTAGCTTTTGATAATGACACTTCCATCACCAAATAAAGTCGATGAATTATTTTCCGAATGGGATAAACCAGACTCTCCTGGTTTTGCTTTAGCCATCATTAAAGATGGTGAGACTATTTATAAGCGCGGCTATGGTATGGCTGACTTAGAACACAACGTAACGATTTCTCCAAATTCGGTCTTTGATATTGCCTCAACCTCCAAGCAGTTTACAGCGATGTGCATTGCTTTACTTGCAAGAAAGGGGGAACTTTCTTTAGATGACGAGATCCAAATCTACATTTCAGAGATACCCAGATATGAGTATCCCATTACTGTGCGGCATCTTATTCACCACACAAGCGGCATTCGTGATTTCCTAAACCTCATGGAATTGGCAGGAATGCGACTTGAGAATGACTATCCTGAGAACGAAATCATTGCTTTAATAGCTCGTCAACAAGAATTGAACTTCAAGCCAGGAGAGGAGCATTTGTACAGCAACTCAGGATATTTTCTTTTGGCAGAAATCGTCAAACGTGTCTCTGGAAAATCTCTGGCGGTTTTTGCTGATCAGCATATTTTCAGTCCCCTGGGAATGAAAGCAACTCACTTTCACGATGATTTCACAAGGATTGTCCAGAATAGAGCGATTGGCTACTCTGTGAGGGAAGAGGGTAGTTTTCAGATTGATACGACTATTTTTGATGTCGTGGGTGACGGTGGTATCTATACTACGGTTGAAGACCTATGTATCTGGGATGAGAATTTTTACCAAAACAAATTAGGAGGATATGGGCAAGACTTGATCGAAGAAATCATTACACCTGGAATATTGAATAGCGGCGAAGTGATAGATTATGCCTTTGGTTTAGACAGAGGGCATTACCGAGGATTAGAAACCATCAGTCACGGTGGCGCATGGATGGGTTACAGATCGCAAATGCTGCGATTCCCCAAACAGAGATTCTCTGTAATTTGCTTGTCAAATTTGGGCAGCGCTAAACCGGCAGAACTTGCCAAAAAAGTTGCAGATATCTACTTAGTTGATGACTTTACTGAAGAATCTGTCAGCCGTCAAACCCAAATAATAGAAATTCCATCGATTGATTTAGAGAGGAAGACTGGCTTTTATCAAAACCCAAAAACAGGAACCGTTTGGGAGTTATTGGTAAAGGATGGAAAATTAATCGTGCAAGCTGCTGGAATGGGCTTGATCCTTGCTCCTGTAAGTTCAAGTCATTTTGTAATAATGGATATTCCTTTTATATCTGTTGAATTTGAAGAATCAGGTTTACATAAACCCTCTTATTTTTACTATGTAAAGGTCAAAACACGGGACGTTTTCCAACGGCTAGAATTTGCTCCTCCTAATTCTGAACAGTTGGTGGATTTTACAGGAGAGTATTATTCCCAAGAGTTAGATGCAACATACAGAATCAGTATCGAAGACGGAGAGTTGCTGCTAAATCGAAGAAATTCTCTTCGAGAAACCCTCAAGCCAATTAACAAAGATTTGCTGAAAGGTACAGACCTCACTTTGCAGTTTGTTCGTGATGACTTTCATCAAGTTACTAAATTCAGTTTGCGGGTAGAAGGTGGACGTGTCAGAAACATTCAATTTGTGAAATAAAGTCAAGTTTAAATAACTAATACCACTCTTTATCTACTGTTTCAAAATAATATTCCTAGAACGTTTCAATTGTTCCAGTAACGCTGCAATGACTGTTAGTACGTTGGAACAGTAGTTGTTAAAGACATATCAGGAACACTGGAACAGTTGGAACAGACTGTAACCGTTCACGGGGGGTAGAACATTCGTCTAATTTCTAAAACCCTTGCTAAGCAAGGGTTTCGGGATATTTATCGTAGGCGCTAATAGTGCCGAAAATGTCTAAACGACAATTTACCGACCAATGTAGGACTTTTGACTACTCAAAATTAGCCGTAAAAAATCAATTCAAGACTGGTTTTCGTACTGATTCCGTGTGATTTCATATGGGACATTTTTTTGCCCCCCCGTGAACGGTTACGAACAGACAATTAATTTTTATTAAATAAAAAATACCCTTCTGCCTCATTACCACCCAATTTTTCACTTAAAACTAATTGTGTTAAACCCTGTCTTAGTGCTGCTGATGCTGGCGATTTAGTGTTCCATTCTCTTTGCCAAGAACGGTGTTTTCTAATTGCATCGAACGAAACTGGAGGATTTTCAAATTTAGCAATTATTTCAACAATTTGACTCAAAAAAGTCTCGTCAATTTCTTCAACTATTTCTACACCAAATACTTCTAATTTCAGCAATGCTTCTCACTTATTAATATAGGACTTACGCATTGACAGAAAAGCCAAAATAACAGGTATAGTTTTCAAGGCTTGTAGCTAGATTTTTCAATCATATTTTGGCGCGACATCCAAAAGCCTGAAACAACGTATTTACGTTAATACACAAGATAGTTCTTTTGTACAGTGCGTAAGTCCTAAAAGGGTACTAACGAACTCTGCTGCTACACTGAAGCTGATTCCAGCTAATTCCTAATTAATCCTGGTCCGATTGAATTAACTTCTGCTTCCTTGAAGTCGCTTTTAGACATTTTACCTATTCGGAGCAGCTGGGACTTGCGGTATCTATCTCTATGATAGAAAACCGTTGAGCAATTTTACTCCAAAACACAAAGACGCAAAGTCTTTGTGAGTCCCTTTGCGTCTGATGCGCCGAATTTATTTTATCTACCCATACCTCAAACCATCTCTGAAGGTGTTTCCATCATTGGCTGAGGCTGGGGTTGGAACATGAACAAGGAGTATACCACATCTCGGCGAATATTGGTCATCATATCCAAGAATAATTCGTACCCTTCGCTCTTGTACTCAATCAGCGGATCTTTTTGACCATAACCCCGCAGTCCTACGGATTCCCGCAGAGCATCCATTTGTTGCAGGTGTTCCCGCCACAGGGTGTCAATCCGCTGTAAAATAAAGAATCGTTCGGCTTGCCGCATTAATCCTGGTCGAATTTGGTCAACTTCTGCTTCCTTGAGATCGTAAGTTTTTCGCACCTCTTCGTGCAGGAAGGCTTTGATTTCGCCCATTGCCATATCTTCTAATTGATTGGGTTGCAAGTCCGCTAGCAGATAGACAAATTCTTTGACTTTTTCAACCAACTTGTCCAATTCCCATTCTTCTGAGGGTAAGTCTGGGTTGATGTAGAAATCCACGATGTCATCCATCGTTTTTTCGGCGTACTTGACGACCTGTTCTTTGAGGTCTTGCCCTTCTAGCACCCGACGGCGTTCGGCGTAGATGGCACGGCGCTGGTTGTTCATCACCTCGTCGTACTCAAAAACCTGCTTACGGATATCGTAGTAGTAGGTTTCGACTTTTTTCTGAGCGCCTTCCAAACTGCGGGTGAGCATTCCAGATTCGATGGGCATATCCTCTTCGACTTGGAAAGCATTCATCAGGCGTGCGACGCGATCGCCACCAAAAATCCGCAGCAGATTATCCTCCAAGCTGAGGAAAAATCTTGTTGAACCGGGGTCACCTTGTCGTCCTGCACGTCCTCGCAACTGGTTGTCGATCCGTCGCGACTCGTGACGTTCAGTCCCGATCACGTGCAACCCACCCAGTTCTACCACTTCATCGTGTTCACGGTTGGTGAACTCTTCGTATTGGCGCCTAATGCGGTTGTATGCTTCCCGCATCTTCTGAATCACAGGGTCATCCGTGGGAGCTTTTTCTGCTGCCACAGCGACTTTCTCTTCTGCTTCCAGTTCCGGTAAGCTGCGATCGCCATACTCCCGTACAGCTGCTTCCACTGATTCTTTGAGGAGTTTCTCTATTTCTTTAGAAAGCAGAGTGGGGAAAACCTGTGGTGAAGCCTTCCAAGTTTTGACTTTCTTACCTGGGACAAAACCTTGCCCTCCGCCACTTGCTGAGGACGGTAAACCAACGGCTTTGTGAATGTTAAACATATCTTCATCTTCCGGTTTGACTATCCGGGGCATGAAGTATTCCCGCATCTTCAGACGCGCCATATACTCGGCATTACCACCTAAGATAATGTCAGTACCTCTTCCAGCCATGTTTGTCGCAATTGTCACCCCTCCTCTTCGTCCTGCTTGTGCGACAATTTCTGCTTCGCGTTCAACGTTCTCTGGTCTAGCGTTCAGCAGTTCGTGGGGAATTGACATTTGTCTTAACAACTGGCTGAGATATTCCGATTTTTCGACGCTAGTTGTTCCCACCAGGACTGGTCTGCCGAGTGTGTGCATTTCGGCACATTCTTTGGCGATCGCCCCCCACTTGCCTGCTTCGGTCTTAAAGACCATATCAGAAAGGTCTTGGCGTCTTCTCGGTCTGTTGGTGGGAATAATCGTGACTTCCAGTTTGTAAATTTTTTCAAACTCGGCTTCTTCTGTCTTCGCTGTTCCGGTCATACCACCGAGTTTTGGATAAAGCAAGAACAGGTTTTGGTAGGTAATTGTTGCGAGAGTTTGAGTTTCAGGTTGAATTTCTACCCGTTCTTTTGCTTCAATTGCCTGGTGCAGTCCATCACTCCAACGTCGTCCTGGTAAGACTCTACCCGTAAATTCGTCTACGATGACAACTTCTTCGTTGCGGACAATATAGTTGACGTCCTTAAGAAACAGTTCTTTCGCCTTAATCGCGTTGAAAGCGAAGTGTGCCCAAGGATCTTCAGGGTCGAATAAATCTTTTACTCCTAAAAGTTCTTCTGCTTGAGCAAAACCTTCATCGGTGAGCAGAACGTTACGAGCTTTTTCATCTACTTCATAATGTTCTTCTTTTTGCAGCGCTATTGCAATTTCAGCTGCTTTTAAGTATTTTTCTGTAGGTCTTTCTACCTGCCCAGAAATAATTAGTGGAGTCCGCGCCTCATCAACTAAGATAGAATCTACCTCGTCAATCACACAGTAATTGAATGGGCGCTGCACAACATCTTTGATGTCTGTCGCCATGTTATCGCGCAGGTAATCAAACCCTATCTCACTGTTAGTAACATAAGTTATATCACACTCGTAATTTTTCTTGCGCTCAGATGGCGTCATGCTTTGCTGAATCAGCCCCACGCTTAATCCCAAGAAACGATGCAGCTGTCCCATCCATTCTGCGTCCCGACGAGCCAGGTAATCGTTTACAGTGATGACGTGTACACCTTTTCCACTCAGGGCATTCAAATAACTTGGCAAGGTAGCAACCAAAGTTTTGCCCTCACCAGTTTTCATTTCGGCAATTTGCCCTTTATGCAGGATAGCACCGCCTAAAAGTTGAACATCAAAGTGCCGCAACCCTAAAACTCGTTGTCCTGCTTCCCGCACAACTGCAAAAGCTTCTGGCAAAATATCATCCAGAGTTTCGCCTTTCTTCAGACGCTGTTTCAACTCTGCCGTTTTGCCCTTTAGCTCTTCGTCTGAAAGCGCTTTTATGTCTTCCTCTAGAAGATTAGTTTCTGTAATGAAAGGTTGATATTTCTTAAGTTTACGAGCGTTGGGGTCGCCCAACAAAGTCTTTAGCATGGCAGATTATACAAAATCAAGGGGATGGGGATAAATAATGATTGGGACTGATTATAAACTCCTAACCCAACGGATCCGGGTGTGGTTTTGGATGGGTTGTACATGAGAATTTGGTAAAAAACACGCGCTTATAAACACCCAATCAGTTTGCTATTAGGTTTGGTTTTATTTTTCAGCTTAAATTTAAACTGTTTTTATAGTATCATTTCACCTCCAGATGAGGCAGATAAGCCCGACCAAGCAGAGGTCGTGATTGCCCCAAGGGAGGGATGGGGAGCAGGGAGCGCTTAGCAGGGAGCGCTTAGCAGGGAGCAGGGAATAAAATAGAAGGGGGATAGTGTTTCTTAAGGGGGGTTGCTAGCGCTCTTAACCACGAGTTTAAAGTTCACTGGGAGTTATCCCACTCCGGAGTCAAACGACGAAAGTTAAAGTCCTTAGCGCTGGGATGACAGGTGACACAGCTGCCAATTTGCACGGGGTTAGGTAGCTTGACTCTAGGATGCAAAGCTTTGAAATACCGGGAGCTATTGATGCGATATGGTGTTTGCTCATCTTGGAGTTGAACACGGGAAAAAGTTGCAAGATACTTCCATACTAAAGCACGTGGCGGATCGACCAAAAGCTTTAACTGTGCGCCGTAATGTTGTGTATCTTCCAAAAGATTTTTCCAAGTTTGGGTAGGCAAAACAGCTGGTGGTATGGCTATGTGACAAGTGGAGCAGTTTTCTATGTATAATTGTTGTCCTAGTTGATATTGTGCTGGTACGATATCAACAGTACCTACCTCTGAGGTAGGAGTAGCACCATTGGCATGAGTTGCCAAAGCTAACAACCATCCCATAGCTAGACTCCAAGCCAAAATGACCAAAAGCAAACCGATGGGCTTTTGCTTTTGTTTTCGCTTACGTGATTGGCGCTTAACAATATTTGACATTCGTCACACTCACAAACTTTGGATATCGGCGCTTGTTGCACATCTTATGACATAGATAGCCAAGTATGTGTTTCAAAATGTTTGTCCACAAGCTTTAGCTTACTTGCGTTTGGTGGTCAGAATCGTAGTAAACATCATCAGGAAGCCACCTAAGATAATAGCGATCGCCAATCCTGCTGTAATTAAGTCCAGTGTATTGTTATCCATATTTACAAAACAGACAGTGAACAGTTATCAGTTATCAGTTATCAGTTATCAAGATTTCAAGCACTGATCACTGATAACTGATGACTCATTTAAAAATCTACCCCTTGTTTAAGTTCTACACCATGATTGGCATAGTGCTTGTGGCAGTATACTTCAGAGTGAACGCTAGCTAAGTCGAAGTATGCTGGTTGATTTTGGCAGCGACCTGTGATAATGATTTCGGTATCGCGGGGTTTACGAAGTAGAGCTTGAACAATCGGTTCAATCGGTAGGAGTTCCAAATCGACTGTCGGATTAAGCTCATCGAGAATAATCGTTTTGTACAATCCGGAGGCGATCGCAGTTTTAGCAATTTCCCAACCGCGTTCTGCTTCCACGTAGTCCAGTTCTTGACGGGAGTTGCGCCAGACAATCGCATCTCGTCCACAGCGTTGATGATCCACTACCTCTGGATAGGACTGCTGTAAAGCAGCTATGGCGGCATCTTCAGTATAACCCGTCCCACCTTTTAGCCATTGCATAATTAATACCCGAGTAGAACCTGGATGATTAATTCCTCTACCTATTGCTTTTAAGGCTTTGCCCAAGGCACTTGTTGATTTACCTTTGCCTGATCCAGTATAAATTTCAACACCCTGTATTCCATGTATTTTTGCGGTTGGGTGGACATGGGGTTTCATTTCTGAGTGTAAATCCGCAATATCGAGTAATTTTTGCGGTGCTGCACGCCCAGTAGCAATGATTTCTAATTCCTGTGTTTTAGATTTTAGTGTCCGTACCACTTCATCTACTCCAAGCAAACCTAAATCTAGGACGGGGTTAATTTCATCCAATACGACAACTGAATATAAACCGCTTGCGATCGCACCTTTAGCCACATCCCAACCCCTCGCCGCTTCGGCCCTGTCATAAGGCGTAATTTCTTCTGGTCCAAAGTATTCTGCTCTACCAGTACGAACTTGGTCAATCAGATGGGGAAAACCTCGTTGCAAGGCTGCTATAGCGCCATCCTCATCGTAATCCCGTTCTGGTCCTTTTAAAAACTGCAATAGCAAAACACGGTTACAATTATTGGGAGTATTTATCCCCAACCCTATAGAGCGCAACACGACTCCTAAAGCTGCTTGTGACTTGCCTTTACCTGCACCATCATAAACGTGAATTTGACCAGTAAGCCGTGAGGGGCGCAATTGCGCCGTACGAATACCAATGCTGTTCCTTGTCATCTTTTGAAAGCTTTAACGTCCGAGTCTTTGATCTTACCCAGGTTTGATCAGATTTCGTGCATCCAAGCCAATGCAGGGAGTTCGATTGAAGCAAACATGGCGTTGTGGGGTGTAAGGACTCTTCACACCTCACGCTCTATAAGGTATTGAAATATATGAAGAAATACAACAAGAGGATATGTAAACAAAAAGATGCTAAAAAACTGGAAGAATAAGATAAACTGTCAATGCCTAAAGGGCAGGGTGTAAAAATATAAGGTTGTAACGGCAACGCCTAGAGCGCTCGCGCCCTTACACCCCCACTCCCCTATCCCGCTAGTTCTGGTCACACTGAAAAACTGCATACAGCTAGGGGCTATACTACTTGCGCTTCCCTGGTTTTCTTCCAGGTTTAGGAAGTGAATTTTGTCCCTCCTGTACACTCATCGGCAAATTGCGCTTAGCCTGCGTAGAGGGCATCTTCTGAATAACTTAGTTGCCCCCCCATCATGCTCAGTGTTGCGGCTATACTTTCTTAAGTTACACTTTAGCGATTACTTGTTTATGTTTGACATTCCTGAAGTTCCCCAAATTTTTCCTCTTGCTGCAATTTTGTTTAATTTTTTATTTTTACTAGTAGCAATCCCTATCGAAGCATATGTCTTAAATACAAGGCTAAAATTCGACAAAAGAACGAGCGCTTTTTATGGTATCTCTATCAATGTCTTTTCTAATGTGATTGGTTGGATCATCTTTTTCTTTGTAGAGCCAGCATTATTACCAAAGATGAAATCCGAATTAATAACTTTTGTTTTCTTCAATCGCTTACAAACACCTGGCATACAAACCTTGCTCATTTTAACGGCTTTTATCATTTTCTTTGGCACTTTTATAGTTAAGTATGCTCTTTTAAGAGTCTTGTTAATATCATTAAGTGAATTCAAAAAAGCTCCTCCAGAACCTCAAATAATACAACGACGTAATTCTCGTTTTGCTTCTAAGGGTAAATGGCAAAATACAAATATAGTGACTACTATACTTATAGCCAATGCACTCAGCTATAGTTTAGTCGCAATTATCTTATTTGTTAGATCTGTGAATACATAATTGTGTTTCAGTTGAATTATCAACTACAATCACTTTTATTGAATTGGAATTAAATAAAGGAGAAAATATGCAATTAATAAGGGATGCATTTGGTCTATTTGGAATTGTTGAAAGCGTTTATGAGCGTATAAAAAATTTCCTGATTCCGCCAAAAGCCTACTCTTGGCAAACATTAATTTATTTGAGTCTTTTTTCTTGGTTAATGTCATCTCTTGCACTGGGATTAGTCAAAGACTTAATAGCATTTTGCGGTTGGTTATTTCTGATTTTTGGTACTGCTTGGTATACGACGGATAACCCATTATATGTTCCAGGGACTAATCTGCCTATAGGAGCACTGATTACTGGATTTTTAGTCAGTGTTTTTGCCTTCGGTTATGGAGAAAGCGTTTTAACAACAAGAACGATTGTTCTTTGGCCAACGATTTCAGCAATCATTACTGCAATTCCAGAATTTTTTGAAGGATCTGGTGTAGATGCAAAAACTCTAATACCTAAGATAGAAGATCGCCAAAAAATGATTATTTTAGTTGGCAGTTGTATGGTAATTAGTTGTTGGCTGCAATTCTTTTTTTTGACACAGAATTGGTTAAAGCAATATCCCAGTCTTACAGTAGACAATTATCAGAAGAGTGCCTTTGTTACTAAAACGGTATCAACAGAAAAAATTCCACAAAACGGCGTTTTAATTCTAGATAAAATTAGTCCAAAAGTGGAAGACCAATTACGTGGCAAACCTTGGTCAGAAGCAGAACAATGGTTATTCAATGCACGACGAAATGTGGGTGACTTAGGCAAGGAGGTTATAAACAAAGAGTTGGTAGAATATGAAGAAAGGTTTTTATGGCATGTTGAACCCCGTGTATCTAACGTTAAGGGGGGGGGATACAAACTGGATCTGCTAAGTATCTGGGATGGTCCTAGTTCTAATGCTCGTGGATATTACTTAGAAAAATCTTGTCGAGTTGATCCAGTGTTAACATCTGGAAGCACCTCCAGCCAAATTGTTAGGAAAACGGAAAACAAAGATGCGATCGCCGAAACAGAATGCGGCTCAAAAATTTCATTTTTTGCTGGTTCACCACCACCGCAGCAGTGAGGAGTTCGGACAATAAGATTCGGATAAGCACTCTTGAAAAAACTCGGTTTTTTGAAGAAACAGAGTTTCTGTGATCAACAATTACTTAAAAAAAGAAGATTTGAGGTTGGTGAATAGTTCCGTCAGGCATGATAGCACCTTGTAGTTTTGCCCCCGATAAATTTGCCTCCCAAAGGTTTGCTTCATTCAAATTTGCCTCTATGAGATTTGCCCATGTCAAGTCAGCAGCAGTTAAGTTAGCTTGATTCAAATTGGCTTCTAGTAACCTTGAACCACAAAGCTTTGCAGCGGTAAGATTGGCTCTTACTAAATTAGCTTGAATGAGTGATGCTTCAATTAAGTTAGCTTCAGTTAAGTCGGCTTCGCTTAAGTCAGCATCACACAAAGAAGCTGCCCATAGTTTACTTCCACATAACTTTACTCGCCATAAAAAAGCTCCACACAAATTTGCATAACTTAAATCAGCATGACTCAAATTAGCTTCACATAAAGAAACTTCATATAAATAAGCTTCCCGCAGATTGGCTTGCATTAAATTTGCCCCACTTAGATTGGCACCAGTGAGGATTGCATGACTCAGATTAGCCCCGCGCAAATCTGCTCCGATCAAGTTCATTCCACTTAAATCAACTGCTCTCAAGTCGATACCACTTAAGTCGCATCCACTCAAGTCCCTTTGTTGAAAACATTGATCTGTAATTTGATTGAGAATGAATTCGTGTTTTTCAGCAAAGTTTCTCATGGTATTGACCTCTGGGTGTAACATATCCAAACTGCGGATACCGAAAATCACTGCATTTTTGAGATTACACCTCAGAAGTATATAAGCTGAGTTAAGAATTTAGGAAAAATTCCCAAAAATTCCAGTAAAATCAGCAAAAGCCTTATTATGCAAGCTTTGAGTTCTTATTCATGTCAAAAGACTCTGATAAAGGTCACAAAAACTTGATATTTTAGCAAAGCAGTCCCAATTGTTTATTTATGGGAATGTATTCTGTAGAGTACAAGGGCGCAGCCCGTTCTGCGTTCTGACAACTGAGCTTGTCCTAAGTAGCAAATAATCTAGACAAACATAGTCATTCATTTACAAATATCTCCCGTATTTTTAATCAATTCATCAATGAGACCTCTTAGCTGTTCTTGCCAGTCAGGAATGGCTTTTAACTTTTCTTTAACGCCTTCGCGCACTTTAAGACAGACAGGAGACTTGTCAAACGGCTCTTCATTGAAAGGAAGCGCACCAAGTTTGTTTTTTCTTTGAAAAGTCATTGAAAAACTATTGGATGTTGGTATACTAACAAATTTAGCACAAACATTGAGGTTGCTCAATGCTTTTATCCATCAAGACTAAGTTGAAGCTAACAGCAGTTATTCTTAATCCTGACTCCTGAGTTCCTTCTGGTAAAATTTTTGGCATCTACTGATTTGTCCTCTCTCCCGTGATGAGCTTTAGCCCTGATTTTACACAGCAGTCGCCTGACGCCACATTCTACCCTGCCCGGAGGCGTTCCGCCGAAAACGTGCCTTGGGAACCCCTGCAAGGCGATGCTCTCCGCACAGAAGTGGCTCCGGAGGAAGACTCTCCCGCAGAGTTGACTCACCCTGACACTTCCTTCCCTAGCCTTATTTCTCCCACTGTAAGTGCTGACATACTTCGTACACAAACTCCCATAAAATTGGGAATTTTGGCTTCTGGAAGTGGCAGTAATTTTGAGGCTGTTGCTCAAGCAATCAAAGACGGGCAGTTGTCCGCCCAAATTCAAGTTTTAATCTACAATAATCCGGACGCCTATGCCGCAGTACGGGCAGCAAAGTGGGGTGTCCCTGCTGTGCTTCTCAATCACCGCGACTACAAAAGCCGTGAAGATTTGGATAGACAAATTGTCCAAACTTTGCGGGAGTATGATGTGGAATTGGTAGTTATGGCAGGTTGGATGCGACTGGTAACCTCAGTTTTAATTGATGCGTATCCTGACAAGATTATTAATATTCATCCCAGTTTGTTACCTAGTTTTAAAGGTTCACGTGCAATAGAACAAGCCCTTGCCGAGGGGGTGAAAATTGCTGGTTGTACTGTGCATCTTGTTTGTTTAGAAATGGATAGCGGTTCTATTTTGATGCAAGCAGCGGTACCTGTCTTGCCTGATGATACACCAGAAACACTCCACGCGAGGATTCAAGTTCAGGAACATCGGATTTTGCCAGCGGCGATCGCCCTTGTTGCCTCAGGAGATTTCTAGAACAAGCCTGCCTCCTCTTCCTCACCCAACAGCGGAACTGCACAGAGTGCGCTTGGAGGCAAGTGCATTTTTGTGATTCGCCCTTGCTGCACAATCGCAAATTGGAAAGTTGTCTATTTTTGCCACACGATCAGTTTAAAAGACAAAATTCCTTGAATTATGTCTTCAAGCAATCTTTCTCTACAATCTTGCGATGTCGGCTAAATAATCATCAAACCAAAATGAACTTTTTTTATCCTGAAAAACTAGAAGACAAAATTCCTTTATTTAAGACAAGTTGACTAATTGAAACCCATTGAATTTATCTTTCATCTCGCTAACAATAGATGCAAGGGTGAAGCAAGAGCTTAATCCTACTAACTACAAATTCAGGAAAAATTTATGTCTAAAATCACAGTTTCCGACCTGGCATTCGACTCCAAATCCTTTATCAATGAAGTAGCTGAAACAGAGTCTTCCTCTGTTAACGGTGGTAGTGAGGCGCTAACTTTTGCGACCAACTTCGGTCCCTACACACTAAAAATATTTGAAATTTTGCAAAATTCATTCTTGAAGGGTACAGGAATTTTCGCGATTGCTGAACTAGCGAAATAATGTAAAGAACTAGTTCATTAGTATTATTTATAGAGATAGGTTTTACCTATCTCTATAACATTCATTATTCCCAAAAAGTATTATCAGTAATTAATTTTGATAAATCAAAAAATCACAATGGCTAAAATTACAATTTTTGATCTCAATCCGACTACTTGCCAAATTTTATCAGAATCTGAAACTTTTTTAAACGAACTATCTGAAGCTGAATCTGCATCTGTCATGGGTGGTAATCCTTTTAGTATATTCGCAAACACGTTATTAAAAGCATTTGCAGCTTATCTAATTTACCTCATAGTGACAGATAGTAAGTTGAAAAGATGATAAGAAAATATCAATAACTCAGAACTGATACACCATATACTAGAAACTCGGTTTCGCAGAAGTTACCGAGTTTTTCTGTTCATAATTCATTGAGAATTGGTGTGAATGAAATCATTAACCAAACACAATTAGCATCTGGTTAATAAAGAATACAAAATTCCAATTGTCTTAAGCTAGCTTCAGTAATTCCTGGACTGTTGGAGAATAGGAATCTGATTCAAAATGTGGAATAACTTCTATTTGCGCGATTTCTTCCTTTAACCAAGTGGAAAAAAAATCGCTCATAATCTTCAAGCGTAACTGCTGATCTAATTCCGGACGGATGATTTCCTCAACCCTCAGGAGATGGACTCCTTGTGTGGTGACAATGGGTTTGAGTAACTCAGGAGGATTGGCGACAAAGACCGCAGCGGCAATATCCGGTTTAAAATCTTTACGAGGTCTTATTCCACGATATCCGCCAGTACGGCGAAGTTCTGGATTTTGGATGTGTTGACGAGTCATATCTTGGAAACTCATTTCACCTTCAGTGAGTGCATAAAAAAGTTCCCAAGCTAAGTCTTCATCATCTAATATAACTTCGTAGGTGACTGCTGCTAAATAATCCAGTTGGTGTTCATAAAAGAATGATTCCACTTTATCTGCAAATAAATGATTCGCTAACTTGGCAGATAGCAGGTTAATTTCGGCTAATTGTTCAAACTCTTCTAAGGAAAGATGATGTTTTTGTAGCCACGTCCAAGTATCTTCCGCTTTCAGTAGGTTATTCGCTGTCCGCAGGCTATTGGCTGACTGTTGGAGTTCTTGTACTTCTACTTTAATACCTGCAGTTCTTGCTGCATCAAAAATAATTTGGCGTGTGGCGATCGCATCTAATAAACCAGGAATCTGGCAAGAAAGTTTCAGTTGTTCTAGCATTTCTTTACCAGACACGTTCAACACTTTTAACATTATCTAATTCCTCTAATTATTAACATTATTCCTTCGGAACCTCACCCTGCCCTGTCGGGCATCCCTCTCCTACCCTGCGGGAAGCCGCAAAGCCTCTATAGCAAGGAGAGGGAAAGATAAAAGCGAGGGTGAGGTTTTGAGCGTGTG
The DNA here is from genome assembly GCF_963888615.1 of Brasilonema octagenarum UFV-OR1. Lineage (NCBI taxonomy): Bacteria > Bacillati > Cyanobacteriota > Cyanophyceae > Nostocales > Scytonemataceae > Brasilonema > Brasilonema octagenarum. The sequence goes on from NZ_CAWPKW010000170.1 coordinate 39,785, forward strand.
TACACCGTAGCCTTATCATTGGTAACTGATAACTGTTAACTGGTTAACTGTTGGCTAAAGCTCTAAACCACCTTTTTGCAGCTTTTTAAACGGATCTAAAATGAAATCAATTACGCGCCGCTGACGAACAATCACTTCTGCTGTTGCTGTTTGACCAGGGGTTAAGGGAATATGTTTGTTACCAGATTGGATATCAGGCTGATTCAAGGATATTTCCAACTCAAAAGTTTCTATTTTGCCTTGGGGAGTTTCCTGAATTTTGGAGTCTGGTGAAATCCGAATCACACGCCCTGGAACAACTCCATAATCTTGGAAGGGATAGGCGTCAAATTTGATTTTGACTGGCATTCCTAATTTCAAGAAACCACTTTGTTGACTAGGCATATTGGCTTTAAGTACAAAGGGAGTTTGTTTAGGGGCAATTTGGGCAATGATCTGACCGGGTTGTACGACGACACCAGGCTTTTTGATCGGTAAATCAAAAATGACACCATCAACGGGCGATCGCATAACTCGTTGTTCTAATTGCAGCTTTAAGGAAGCGATTTGGTTTCTGGTTTGAGCAATTTCTGATTTCAGAGTAACAATTTGTGTTTGCAAGTCTTTCAATTGTTCCTGATTTTTAAAAACAGCTAATTTCCCAGCTTGAATAACACTTTGATAACTGCTTTGACTCTCTTGTAGCCTCAGTTTTGCTAGCTGAATATCTGTCTGGGCTTGGCGCATAGTTGCCTGATAGCGGTTTTGTTCTTCTTGGAAGCGTAGCTGGGCTTGTTTGATATCCGATTGCGTTTTTTGGTTGAGTCGTTTGCTTTCTTCTTCTTCTTTTCTGAGTTGGTCGATTTGATTTGCGGAAACCGCACCATCCTTCACGAGTTTGCTAAAGCGTTGGACTTGTTTTGAATCTATACTCAAACGAGTTTGGGCTGACTTTTGGTCATTCTGAGTGCTGTTAATCTGCTGCTTAGCCTGATCTACTAAAGCCAGTTTTTCCAATTTTTGTAAGTTATAGGTACTCTGTTTTGCATCCAGATTTTGCTTTGCCTGATTAACTTGGGCAATTTTTTCTGATTCTTGGGATTGGTTTTGTTGTTCTTGGACGCGAATTGCCAGTAGCAATTGGTTTTTGATGAGTTCGAGTTGTGAGTGCCGATTTATGAGTCCTTCTAGCTTTGCCTGCACCTGTTTGAAGTCGGTTTGCAGTACATCTGACTGTAGTTCTACCAGTAACTGTCCAGCTCGAACTTGCTGTCCTTCTTTCACCCTGACAGCAGTGATACTGGCGGTGACTTGAGAATCTAATCTTTGTGTTGCGCCTAGTGGTTCGATACGTCCTCTAGCAGTTCCTGTCTCATCGACTTGAGACAGCATTGCCCAGGGTAAGGCGATCGCACTAAAACCTATCAGCAAATACAGCAAAGAACGTGTCCAAAGACGAGGTAAAGCATCTAGTAATTCCTCAGTACCGTAAAACCAATCTTTGGCATTAACTCCTACATTATTATTTTCCTTTACTACATTAGGTGAAGTGCTCAGTTGCTCATCATCGGTTGAAGTGAATGCCGATGATGAATTATTAGATGGATTAGCCATAGCTTAATTTCAGTTATCAGTTATTAATTAGCAGTTATCAGTTATTAATTAGCAGTTACCACTATTTATGATTGATTACTGGTAACTGTTCACTGATAACTGATTTAGCCTACTTGAGCAAGTTGTTGTTGATTGAGGTAGTAGTAATGACCTTTTTTGGCGATTAATTCTTTGTGAGTCCCGCTTTCCACCAACACACCTTGATCTAATACCAGAATCAAGTCAGCATTGCGAATGGTAGAAAGTCGATGGGCAATAATCAAGCTGGTACGTCCTTGGAGAATTGTTTTCAAATTGTTTTGAATAATCCGTTCTGATTCCGCATCGAGGTGACTGGTTGCCTCATCGAAAATTAACAACCGGGGATTACCTAGTAAAGCGCGAGCAATTGCTAGACGTTGGCGTTGTCCACCAGAAAGCATTCCGCCGCCTTCACCGATTTGGGTTTCGTAACCCATTGGTAATTGCTGAATAAATTCGGAAGCACCTGCAAGATTCGCTGCTTCTGTAATCTCTTCTAAAGTGGCTTCTGGGTGAGCGATGCTAATGTTTTCCCGAATGGTACCACCAAACAAAAAGGTTTCTTGATCGACAACACCAATTTGTTGTCGTAGCGATCGCATCTGAAGAGTCGTCACATCATGTCCGTCAATCAATACTTTGCCATTTGTCGGGGTATATAAACCCAAAATCAGCTTGGAAAGAGTTGTTTTCCCAGAACCGCTACGCCCTACAACCGCTACAGTTTGCTCAGGCTGAATTTCAAAACTGAGATTTTCCAGTACGTTAATATCACTTTCTGGGTGATAGCGGAAAGTCACATCACGAAAGCGAATGTAACCCCGCAGTCTTGGCAAAGATTGGCGTGGTTGATGTTGTAAGTCTTCTTCTGGTTCGGCGTCTAGAACATCATTAATCCGTTCGGTGGAAACCATCACCTCTTGTAATTGATTCCACAGTACTGTCAGGCGTTGGAAAGGATGAATGATGTTACCCAACAACATATTGAAGGCTACAAGTTGCCCAATTGTCAGTTGGTTGTGAATCACCAGCCATGCTCCAAACCATAGTAATGCTGTATTTGCCACTGATTCGATGGTAGAACTGAGAACTTGCAGTTGGTTAGCAATGACTTGTCCGCCAAACATTTTTTTAATCAAATTATTTAGCAGTTCTTCCCAATGCCAGCGCACCGTCTGCTCAATTGCCATTGAGCGAATCGAGCGAATTCCTGTCAGGGCTTGAATTAAATAACTGTTCTCGTTGGCTAAAGCATTAAAAACTTCACGGTTGATGCGGCGAAAAAAAGGTGTAGCAACCAGCGCCAGAATAAAAAATGGCGGCACAATCAACAGCACTAACAATGCCATCTGCCAGCTATACCAAAACATCAAACCCACATAGATAAACACCGTCAGTAAATCAAGAATGATTGACAGTGCTTCGCCAGTCAGGAAACGCTGAATTTTTTGGTTTTCTTGAACGCGAGAAACAATATCGCCGACGTAACGCGACTCAAAGAAGGCTAGGGGAAGGCGGAAGGTATGTTTGATAAAACCTACCATCAGGGCTGTTCCAATCCGGTTCGCTGTATGATCTAGCAGGTATTGTCGCAGTCCGTTCATGGCGACGCGGAACAAACCAAAAATCAGCAACCCTAACCCAATGGCAGTTAAGGTGAGGGTACTTCCCTGGACAATCACTCTGTCTAACAGTAACTGGGTGAACAGAGGCGTGACTAGTCCAAACACCTGGATAAATACGGAAGTGATGAAGACTTCCAGCAGGACTTGCCAATGTGGTTTGACTAACTCCCAAAACTGCCAGAATGGTGTACTCGCTTCTTGGCTTTGTTTGAGTTCTGCTGTCGGTTGCACTAATAAGGCATAACCAGTCCACCCTGCTTTAAACTCAGCATAAGTCAGGGTGCGTTGACCGATAGCAGGATCGCCGACAATCACCTGTTTAGCAGTGATTTCGTAGACGACGATGTAATGCTTGCCTTCCCAGTGGGCGATCGCTGGTAAGGGTTGTTGTGCCAATTTGTCCAGGCTGGCTTTGACTGGACGAGTCGCAAAACCGATACTTTCTGCTGCTACTGCTAAACCTTGTAGAGATGCCCCAGTGCGCCTGACGTTAGCTAAATCCCGCAATATATTGATGCTAAAGCGCTTACCCCAATAGCGACTCATCATCACAAGGCACGCTGCACCACAGTCTGAGGCACTTTGTTGTTCAAAAAAGGGATAGCGTTTCGTCAGGTGTGCCCATAAATGTCCTGCTTTTACCTGAGGGCTAGGGAAGTAGACACGTCGCTGTCGCTTTTGTTTTGGGGGGGCGGCTTGCGAGGGAAATGGAATGACTTTCCTGCTATTGGTACGTCTTTGTGGAAATGAGGTGTGAGGCGACGCTTCGTTTTCCTCAGTTGTGATTTGTCTAGAATCAGAGGCAATCAATTCTGTTAATTGGGGCAAGTGTTGCACTGCTGCAAGCCAATCAGAATTGGGCAGACTGTACAGAATTGTTGGTTGAGTCGCCTGCCAACTACCCTGTTGTGGAACAGCATAGATTTTGCCTGGAGTCAAACAACTACCGTCAGAACGCTGTAGTTTGCCTCGATGTAGCAGCCATAACTTAGTATCTTGAGCTACATCAATTTCTTGAAATTTCTTTAATGAAAGCCTTTCAAACAGGGATAAGGCTTGAAATATATTATTGACAGGTATCTTTGGCTGTTGGTTTTGATACAACAACTGCAAATCCCAAAGTTCTGCGTTTCTCAACAGGCGATCGCGGATTTTGGGGTATTTGTCCATCAAAATCTGCAATGCATCTGCGCTGATATAACAGAGTTTTAAGTTATGTGAAGCTCTAGCAGCGTAAGGAATAAAGTCTTCTTCTGGAAACAGAGTCACCTCACCAAATGATGATCCTGCTGCAAGAGTGGAGATTAAGTTAAGAGAACTATCCAGCAGTCTCACTTTACCCGCAAGAACTATATAAACACCCGGCTTAGAGTCTGTTGATTGCCAAAACAACTTTGCTACGGGTGGTTCGACAACTTCCACTTCTTTTAGACAATTCATCACTTCCTTTGGTGAAAGCTTCTCTCCTAAGAAAGTCATGAGTTGTTGACTCAGTTGTTCTTGGGAAAACCCTGATGACATAATTTTTCTTCCATCCCAAGAGTTAGTTATTAATTTGCATGATGATTGAATAACCAATGGAAATTAGGCTCATTGTGAGATTGCAAGTCACAGATTTTAATGCTGCCAGTTTCCTTGGTATCTTTAGTTGCTTGCTTTTTAGAGGAGCGTTTTTGTGTAGAAAGCCCCATTTGTTTTAGCAGGCGATTGATATGGCGATCGCTAATTTCAATTCCAAATTCAGTTGCTAAATGTTTGTTTAACCATTGAGATGTCCAAGAACTAAATGCATAGCCATATTTACGCGGACTATGACTAAACAATTCTTTTAACCTTTGGATATATTGATCGTTGACAATCTTCGGTCTACCTATCGGTCGTTCTTGCCATTTCTCCGCCAAACCTAGCTGTGCGACGGTGATCCAATACCGCGCCATCTCCTGAGAACAACCTAAAATCTTACAGATTTGGGTTTGCGATTTACCCACATCTGCCAGCAACATAATTTCTATCCTCCGACGGTATTCTGGTTGCAAATTAGCTTGCAAATTCTTCAACAAAACCTGACGCTGAGAAGGTGTTAAAAACTTGCTTTCATAAAAGTCAGAAATCTCAAAAATCATTACATTACCTGAATGTTTTAACAGAATTCTGGAGCAGTGATTGTCAAATTTAAGCAGGTGGAAAAATGCTTCCACATCTGTTCTGAAATCTCTTACGCTCAGTTATTACAGACGTAGAATCAATTTGTCTGAAAAGTACATCAGACAGGTAGCTGTTATTTATCTAATTAACTATAGTGGTTAGCAAAAAGATGATTACGTTCCTTGAAAAGAACATCCCAAACCAGGTTTAACTACCCCTGTTATGAAAGCTGCAAATGACATTTGCCAGGGGAAAAAGTAGCTATCGTAGGGGAGCCAGTGCGTTGGAGAGCCAGCGCTGCAGGAGGGGAGCCAGTGCGTTGCGGAGCCAGTCCTGCAGGAGGGTTTCCCTCCGTAGGGATCTGGCGTTGGGGTTCCCCCCGTTGTGGCGACTGCGGGAGGTTTCCTCCGTAGACGCTTTGCAGCTTGCCGCAGGCATCAGAACTTCGGAGGGTTCCCCCAAAGTCTGTCGGGGGAAGCAACCCAAGCGACGTTAGCGCAGCGGGACGTAGTCCGCTTTGACCGTTGAGGCGTCTGGCGTGGCGCAGAGAAAGAGAAGAGAGAATTTTATGAATGATTTAGGATTGCTATATTTTCTGTAACTGTCAAACAAGCTTTAAAACGAATGTTTCGCAAGCTTGAAGTTTCTTCTCGTGCTGAGTTCGTAGGACGGCTTTTTTCCAACACAAGGCTTTTCGCGTCCAGGGATGTGGTTTAACGCCTACGTTCCATATACCGGTATTCTGTAAGGTGGGCATTGCTCACCAAGATCTCAAATTTCTATCACATGGACTTTTCCGAGCAATCCCCACCCTACGATTTGTAGTCTTGATATTATCAACTGATACTTTTCTAGTAACTTTGGTAAAATACATAACTTTATTAAAAATATAAAAGCAGTTAATCTATTAATACTTTAGAGGGATGCGGATTTTATATCTGCTTTACCACGGGAAGCTGAAGTATGAAAAACTGGATAACAAGATTATTAATATATATTGCGTTATTCTACAACCTGTTGCTAGGAGCGAATGACGCGGCAGCTAACCAACTTTCAGATGTTTATGTACAGCAATTAAATACAATACCAGGAATGGAAAAGTTAGCAATTGCTGACAATATCTTTAAAGAGAATAGAAGAGACGATTTCCGAAGATTTCGCGAGATAATTAAAGGTGCAGAGAAGTTAGAGGGACTTTTTACGCTTTATCGGGCTAAAGATTCTGGCGAAATCTATTGGGAAATTAAGCCAGAACAACTCAACAAAAATTACTTGGGTATTGTAACTTTGGAGTCAGGCGTTGGGGAAAGCGGACTATATAGTGGACTGCCGTTGCAAGATTTTCTGTTCTACTTCCAGCGAGTTAACAATAATTTGCACTTTGTCATTCGTAATGTGAAGTTCCGTACAGAACCTGGTCAACCAGAAGAGCGATCGCTTGCTCGTTCATTCAGCGACTCTGTTCTTTATGCAGTTGAAATAGTTTGTATCGACCCATACAGTAAAAATCTTCTTATTGATATAAATGACCTGCTGATGCAGGACTTTCCGGGATTAACTCCTCTATTAAAATATTTTTTGCAAACTGAATATCAGTTAGAAGAAAGTAAGTCATATTTGGGTGATGTCAACAGCTTTCCTTTCAACCTAGAGGTTGATTCGATTTATGGTTTCTCATCACCAGAAGGAGCAAATTTAATTACTTTACCTGACAGCAGGGCACTCACCCTGAAAGTACATTATAGTTTTTCTCAACTCCCAGAAAACAACGGTTATATTCCCAGACTTGCTGACGACAGAGTTGGATATTTTATTACTGCTTTCCAAGACTTTTCTGGCAATCATAGCAAAGAACCATTTGTACGTTACATCAATCGTTGGCATCTGGAATTATCTGATCCAAATGCTGCTTTGTCTCCACCTAAAAAACCGATTGTGTTTTGGATTGAAAATGCCGTACCCTTGGAATATCGCGACGCAGTTCGTGAAGGCGTTTTGATGTGGAACAAAGCATTTGAAAAAGCCGGATTTCAAAACGCCATTGAAGTCCGCCAAATGCCAGATGATGCTGATTGGCATCCCGCAGATGTGCGTTACAATACGATTCGCTGGTTCAATTCTCTAGATGCAGGTTTTGCCAGAGGACCAATGCGCGTTAACCCATTCACTGGGGAAATATTGGATGCAGACATCATTGTCGATGCCAATATGGTGCGTTCACTTCAGCAAAATTATCACACATTAATAGAAGCAAATTCAGACGATCTCTACTCCACGAGTATCTATGCAAAGTCTAGGGTTGAAATGAACCAGCCTTACGCGACTGGAATTGATAAATCAAGAGTTGAAAACAGAGAATCTTGGTCTAATGATTCTGACTTTTACTACAGTATGGAGTCATCTTTTCAAGCCGCAATGGGAGCGTTAACGCTCTCACTCGTGCAAGATGCTACACCAAGTAGTGACCAAATGAAAAAGTACGTACATCAATATTTACGTTCTCTGATCGCTCATGAAGTTGGACACACCCTTGGTTTACGCCACAATTTTCACGGCAGCACAATGTTAGCACCTGGGGAATTAAACGACACACAAATCACTCACACCAAAGGTTTGGTAGGTTCAGTGATGGATTATCTACCTGTGAACATAGCACCACAAGGAGTACACCAAGGCGATTATTTTCCAGCGGTTATCGGTCCCTACGATGAATGGGCTATTGAGTACGGTTACAAAAGATACTCAAATCTCATGGTTGAAGCAATGACTCCTGTTACTGAAAAGCCCTTTTTAGAGCAAATTGCTTTAGCGTCGCCTCAACCAGAATTATCCTACGCAACTGATGAAGATATCTCGGATATCAATCCTCTAGCAAATATCTGGGACATGAGTAGTGATGTGTTAGTTTATTCTCAATGGCAAATGGATAATGCCCGCATGATGTGGCAGCGTTTGGATAAGGGTTCTCCATTAAGAGCAGAAGGTTATGGTGATCTACGTCTGTTATTTAACAGAATACTCAACTACTATTTCCGTAACGCCACCTTGCTGACTCAATACATTGGTGGGCAGTCTTTTAGGCGTCACCATGCTTTAGATCAGACTCATGCTCACTTTGTACCAGTTCCTCTAGAAAAACAACGTCAAGTTTTGACAAATTTACATGAGTATGTGTTTGATAAGAATGCGTTCAGTTTCTCTCCACATTTACTAAATCAATTAGCACCATCACGTTTTTCACACTGGGGTAACCCCATACCTATTTACCGTCTCGATTATCCAATTCATGAGCGGATTTTGTACATCCAAAGCGTGATATTGCGAAGCTTATTAAGTGGCGATCGCCTAAATCGTTTACGGGATATAGAACTAAAAACTTTGCCTGGGGAATCCCTGACAATACCAGAACTGTTTGACACATTGCAAAAAGACATTTGGACAGAAGTTTTCACTTCTGAATCACATATGTCAATTTCTAGCATCCGCCGTTCCCTGCAACGTGAACATCTGAATATCTTACTAAGCATGGTGTTGCGTAAGACTTATGTGCCTGAAGATGGTCGTACAATAGCTTGGTATGAATTGCGTCAATTGCACAAAGCAATCGATGCTGGTGTTAAACAATATAGTGGTAAGTTGGATATTTACACGCTGGCTCACTTGGAAGAAAGTGGCGATCGCATTACCAAAGCTTTAAATGCACAATTGCTTTCATACTAACAAACGACTCATCACTCATGAGCTACTTTCCATTCATCAATGTTCCAGAAAACTGACCCTAAACTAGAATATTTGATTGGCTCGATGCGATCGCGCACTGCCTGAAATGACATAGGATTCACTAGGCAAAACACTGGCAACTGTTCGGCAACAATTTGCTGGAATTTGTGATAAATCGCTTTGCGCTTGTTCTCATCTAGTTCTTTGGCTCCAGCGCTGAAAAGATTGTCTATTTCCTTCTCCCAATCAGAAACAACCCACCCTTTGAGCGGTGGTTCTCCTGGTTGAGTACCTTGGTTGAATTGATGAAACGAGCCTTGGCTTGTCCAAAACAACGATAGAAAGTTAGGTTCCACATCTGCACCAGGAACGCCAAATGCACCGACATAACAATCCCAATCTCGACTGGAGAGCAACTTTTTCAGCACGACGTTAAATTTGACGACCTGCATATCAGCTTTAATACCAATCTGGCTTAAATCTTGTTGGATTTGCACAGCCGCATCTATTCGAGACTGATCTTCTGATTTCACCAGGAGGTTGAATTGTACTCGGTTCCCATCCTTATCTATCAATTCTTTTTGAGAATTGTACTTGAAACCAGCCTCTAGCAACATTTGCTTTGCTTTGTGTGGATTGTAATCGTAAACCTTTAACCCTGCTGCTGGTGACAGGTAATAAGGACTTTGCACCGCTATAGGTGAATGTTGTACTTCACCTAGCCCTTGATAGATATTAGTTTTCATCCGTTTGCGGTTGATAGCATAGGCGATTGCTTGCCTAAAAGCCAAGTTATTAAACCACCGAGACTTAATTGGGTTTACAAAAGGTTGTCCTTTGGCATTGCGAGCTTCATTAAGATTGAAACCAAAAAACGAAAAATTACCATCGAGTCCACCGTTATGTATAGTGTATTTTCCTCGCTTTTCTTCCTTCTTCAGTAACCTGAATACTGATGGTGTTACATTCAAGCTATCCAGTTCCCCTGAGCGAAATTTTAGCAACTGATTGTCAGTTGATGAAATAATTTGCCAAACAATGCGTTCAATATAAGGCTGAGGATTTCCGTGAGCATCTTGTCGCCAGTAGTGGGGGTTGCGTCGTAAGATGACTCGCTCGGCTGGAGTATAACTTTCTATCAGGTAGGGACCATTGCTAATAATTTTTTTAGGAGGAGTGTTGGTTCCCCAAGTTGATAAAAATTGAGGATTGCCATTTGCATCACTGGTTAGCACAGAGGAGCGCAATGCATGAGCTGGAAGAATTGCCAGTCTTTCTATGTTTCTCAAAAAAGGAGCAAAAGGTTCTGGTAAGGTAAACTCAATTCTCCGGTCGTCGAGTTTCTGCACCGTTGGAAAAGCTTCTTTGTTGCCAATACGCAGAAAATCTCTATATATAGTGGGAATTTTTTTGTTGAGGTAAATATCTCGATAAGTAAAAATAATATCATCTGCTGTCAGAGGTTTGCCATCTGACCACTTTAACCCTGGTTTGAGTGTAAAAGTAATTCGCTGGCGATCAAGAGAAATTGACCAAGACTCTGCCAATCCTGGCTCCAATTTATTAGTTAAAGCGTTTTCATCAATCAATCCCTTGTAGATAAAAGGAAAAATACTATAGGGAGAGTCATTAATGGCATAGTTAAAGGTAGCTGGGTCACTCGGAGAAACTAAAACGACTTGAGATACTTGAGCCGAAGAGGTTTTAAATTTGCTAGGGTAACAACCTGCTAGCAGCAAACAACAAGACAGTGCCAAAGCAACCACCAACTTTAGAGGTCGAAAAACAGCAGCAACCATCTCTAATACCAAATTGAGAAAGGATGTCTTGTTTCACCTACAGCAATGAAGTATTGGAAACCCTATGGGAGCGCCAGTTGTCTGCTACGCGAAACCGGGACGCAGCTATTATACCTCGTAAAAAAGCCGGAAATCAGCGCTCGCGTTCCCATACTGTTTCGTCTCATTTCATATCATGTCCGGTTGAATAGTTGTCCGCAGCGTTCGCGTCAGGTATTTGGCAGCCTCTATTGAAGAAGTTCAATCAAATGACCCAGATAAACAGTTGGCAGCTGGAAATCTCAAACGCATGGCTGAAACATTAAAAACTATCAGCGAATCTTCGGCATCTATTAAAAGCTTATGGGAGAATGTAAAAGCAATACTCATGCAACTATCCACTTGGTTAGGTATCGCTCAGAATTTCTTCGGAGAGTAGGACTAACCTATGAACCAGCCTTTGGATCACAAAAGCAATCTACCATCTGCGCAACAGCCAGGAATTTCACAGCAAGTTGATGGTTCCACATTAGGTGGTGGAATGCTGGCTGCAATCGGCGATGATAATGTCCAAATTGAGGGTGACAGCAACATTGTTACTTTTAACAAGACGGAGATTTTACAAATAGCTTAAGTCCTTATCCCCAGCTTGTAAAAGCTACAGATAAACATCGTCCATTCATAGCTGAGATGCAACAAGATGAGTTGCGGTTAGCAATCGAACAGCCTGCGGCTCAACATGGAGTCGTGTTTGAGGTGGGATTGGTGGAGGAAATCATCAAAAATGTACAAGGACAGGCACGATATTTGCCGTTGTTGCAATACACACTAAATCTACTGTGGGAAACAGAGGTTAAAAATCACGATATTGGCGATCTGCTGAAAGCAGCAGCGCTAGCCCCGAAGGGGGCGCTACGCAAACGCTATCGCACACTCAATATCAATACCTATCGGCAGTTGGGTGGCGTGTGGGGCGCACTCCACCAACGGGTTGAGAAAATTTACAACGACTTGACAACAGAAGAGCAAACGTGCGTACAACGCATCTTTTTGAGGCTCGTTGAGATTAGTGGGGATGAAGAATCGGCAACTGAGTGCAAAGCCGTTCTTAGACGGGCGATGCGATTTGAGTTTAACGATCCACTCGAACAAAAAGTGTTGACTCAATTGATTGATCAAAACTTGTTAGTCAGCGATCGTCAACCTCATTCTGAAGTCTCCACCGTGGAGATTGCCCAAGCACAAGACAAGCCACTATTATATAAGATGGATGGAATTTTGCTATAAAAACTCCGCAACTCTTCTGGGACTGCGGATATGTTAGGTTTTCTATCATAGCAAAGAAAACACTAAGGGTGTAGCGAATGAAAGACTCCACTAACCGCAATGGGTTGGAAATAACAGAAACTGTCTCTGTAGCGGGTTCTGTCGCTGGGTCGGTATTTGCAGTTTTTTCCCAGCAGCTGATCTATGCGGCTGCGCCCCTGAGTTTAGCCCTCTCGCTGAGCCTGATCAACCGACGCCGATTTGAGCAGGCGTTACAGGAGAATATAACTGCTGTCTCCTCTGAAATGGGCACTCGCGTCACACACGTAGGTCAGCAACTGTCAGCACAGATGCAATCGGTACGCACCTCAGTTGAAACTCTGTCTGCTGTCCCAATACCAGCACCCTTTGACCCCACTAACCTGGAGCAACAGATTGAGGAACTGAAAACAGCACTTATCCACACAAAACAGATTACCAGCCAGAGTGCCACCAACCAGGAAATCGAAGATTTTAACCAGAAAATTCAGCAGTTGCAAGCTTATGTGAGCTCATTGACAGAGGCATTTAACCAGCGCTCAGAGCTACAGCAAATAGAAGACTTAAGCCAAAGCACCGCCCAACTGCAACAGCAGGTTTCAGCACTGCCGCTAATACCAGCACCGTTTGACCCCACCGGGCTAGAGCAACAAATTCAGCAGTTGCGCCAAACCACCGCCCAACTGCAAGAGCAGGTTTCAGCACTGCCGCCAATACCAGCACCGTTTGACCCTACCGGGCTAGAGCAACAAATACAGCAGTTGCAAGCTTGTATGAGCTCATTGACAGAGGCATTTAACCAGCGCTCAGAGCTACAGCAAATAGAACGTTTAAGCCAAAGCACCGCCCAAGTGCAAGAGCATGTGTCAGCACTGCCGCCAATACCAGCACCGTTTGACCCCACCGGGCTAGAGCAACAAATTCAGCAGTTGCAAGCTTGTATGAGCTCATTGACAGAGGCATTTAACCAGCGCTCGGAGCTACAGCAAATAGAACAGTTAAGCCAAAGCACCGCCCAACTGCAACAGCAGGTTTCAGCACTTCCTCCCTACTTTGACACCAGCGATCTCAAGCAAGAAATTCAACAGATCAGAGCAGAACTCCAATCCCTACGCCAACAGGTAGAATCCTCAACCCCTCCTGCCGAAACAGTCAACGGTGGTCAAACCGGGTTAGCGCACCCAGAGCTTAATGGCAAACTCGCCAGACTCCCGCAACTGTTCAAGAGTTTCGCTCAGATGCAGCACCAGTTGGTAAAGCTACAGCGCTTAACTGCTAAAAGCGATAAGCGGAGCTTACTGCCAAAGGCAGATCGCACAACTGTGCCCCCGCAAGAGCAGTTGTCTGAACTATCCCCAATAACGCATCGGGTTGCTTCCTCAAACGGAACGCAATTGACAACCAGTCTGAAAAATCAACGCTTGAGTGTAGAACCACTCATGGCGATGGCTGAGGCTCGTGGCATTGGCAAAGAATTTCAGATGGTGATACAAGCAGCCAAGAAACACCATCTTACACTGAATCCGTGGCCTACTAACCTGATGATTAGTCCTGCGGCTCACTTGCTATGTACTGCGCGAAGAAATTCCTCTCAATGCCTGTTTATCATTTCGGGACAGCCTGCGATGGATGGAAAAGTCCGACTCTGGGTATCAACGCATGCGATCGCTAAATTTTATCCGGTTAGGCAACAAACTGTCACATCCCTCCTGGGATTTGATGGGTGGCGCGAGATGGATAAGGCACAGATAGAGGAGTTCGTCGCTAGTCTGAATCGGTTATTTGAAGAAGCCAGCGTTTTAATCAAACCAGGCAAAGTTGAGAAGCCTGGACTTTAATTAGCGCTATGAACCACATAGCAATAGTTTCAGCCTTCCGAAATTCCCCCGCCAAGGGGAGTTCGGCTTAAAGTTTCCGTTACCCATAATGATGAAGTGTTGCTGCTTTGATGCTGGGGCTTGGGGCTGTTGCAAATAGGGTCTAACCCGCTAAGGCGGGAGCACCCCGGTATACGCACCGCAGTAATAGATACTCATAACTGCGATGAGCGCCCAGTGGTTCGGCGGCACATCCTTAAAGGGGTTTGGCAACGAATCTGCTCGGTCTTGAGAACAGGCTTGCAGAACTTGATCTCCACAAGGCTTGGCTTGTGCAGAGGGCGTTACCGGCTGCACGGTTTCGGTATTTTGAGCTTTGACGCATAAAAACCCAATAATATCAAGTCCGGTAATACAACGTTCATAAGTTCGTAGTGAGGACTTTAGTCCTCTTTGGCTGATATAGCAAGGACTTCAGTCCTTACTACAAACTATAATTAGTTCGATAAAGTGTAGTTAATAGATGCAATTCATTCACTGACAACTTGAATTTCATCAAGTCGATTTATCACCACATCCGCACCTCGGACATTCTCCGCCTTCCCCACCCAAGTGATACCAATGCAACCAGCAGCTTTGGCATTACGTGCCATTTGCATATCACCCACAGAATCTCCTACCATCAGCGTGGTACTTGGTTCGACTCCTAAAGCAAGGCACGCTTGCAAAAATAAAACTGGATCTGGTTTACTTGGTCCTTTATCGACTCCCATTTCTAGTTGAATGTAATCACCTAATTGATGATGCTTGACAAAAGCACGCACTTCATCAGTTGTCGCCGCCGAAAGAATTCCTAATTTCAATCCAGTTTCCGACAAAGACTTTAGCACTTCCAAACTACCCACAAACAAAGGTGAAGGTGTATTGCCAAGGTATTTTTCAGCGTCGTTCAAAGCTTGACGGGCGATCGTTAACGACTCAAACCAACTCCGTCCAGTTTCTGCAATATATGCTGCTGCAGCAATTTCTGTTTCGCGACGACTCGCCACTGCTATTAAACCCGCCGGATCGAGAGTATCACCATTAACGCCAAACGCCATTAACAATGGTTCCCCAGTTCCAGGAATTTGGGCATCTATCATCCGTGCTCCTCTTTGTGCGAAAGCACGTAAATCAGCTTCTGAGTCTTCTAACGTACCGTTTTTGTCAAACAGAATCGCTTGGATATTGGAAAACGTCACATTTCCACACTGAATAGTTGCCAAAACATACCTCTTAAAGTGAGTAAATAAAGCAGCAAAGCATATAATATCGCGACAAAGGGTAATACTCCAGAACCCTTTTGTGAGTGATACTAAAAAATGCTTGCTGTTTTGCCACAAATGCTATGGATGAGGAACTGTTATCCCGCTTAGTTGACGAAGCTTGTCAACACCTACCCGGAAGCCCAGAACGTCAAAAACTGCTGACGCGAGTTATTCGCTTAACCTCAAACAGACTCTGGAGGGAAACGACTCCTTACTATCAGGATGCATTGCAACAAACTTGGTTATATTTTTGTCGCAACATTTGTGAAGGAACAACAGGTCAGAGGTACGATTCTTCTTTAGGTAGTGTTATAACTTGGCTGAATGTTTATCTCAAACGCAGACTGCAAGACTTTTACCGTGATCATCAGCGACAACAAACCAGAATAGTTTCTGCTAGTATCAATCAGTCTCGCTCGGGTGAAGCAAGTGAAATTGTTAATCCTGTAGATAACCTTGCTGCTGAACCTGATATTCCTCCTATTTTAGAAAACGTTAGATCGTGGGCAGAGAAAGACGCTGATGGAGAACTGCGCCAGACACACATTCAAGGACATCCGCAAGTAAATTGTCAAATGTTAATTTTGAAACGTATGCCACCAGAAGTGAGTTGGAAGGAACTATCAGCGGAGTTTAAGTTGCCTGTTTCCACTTTGAGTAGTTTTTATCAACGGCAGTGTCTGACTCGTTTACGAAGATTTGCTGAGAATGAAGGTTTATTTTAGCAAATCTTTACACATCCAGATTACTAACGTAGCTATGCAGTTCTTTAGAAAGCCGCTGTAGCAGGAGTGACTGGGATGAGTACACAAAAAAATGATCTCCAGGAAACATCTGTAGTGAAAAAGCACCATTAGTTTGTTGTTGCCAAGCTGCTAAATCTTCATGAGTAACTTTCCAATCTTGTAAACCCCCGAAGGCAGTAATAGAACAATCTAATGGCGCAGAGGGAGTGTAGAGGTAATTTTCCAGAACAGCAAAATCTGCCCGCAGGATTGGAAGAAGTAGTTCCATGAGTTCGGAGTTATCTAGTACTTCTTTGGGCGTGCCGTTATAGCGGCGTAGTTCATTTAAGAATGCTGGTTCTGGCAAATTGTGAATAGGTGGTTCTGGATCGGGAATTTGTGGAGCGCGGTGACCAGATACATATAAATGTAATGGAGTCAAGCGATAATTTTGATAAAGTCGTCGCGCAAGTTCAAAGCTAAGCGCTGCGCCCATGCTATGACCGAAGAAGACGAAAGGTTTATTAAGGCTTGGCAAGAGGGCTTTTTCTAGCGCCTGAATTAAGGGTTCAAACTGAGTAAACAAAGCCTCCTTCATCCGCGTTCCACGTCCAGGTAGTTCAATCAGACAAACTTCCACAGAAGATGGTAAATAATTTAACCAAGGGCGAAAGCTTAAAGCCCCACCCCCAGCATGATGGAAGCAAAATAGCCGTAGTTTGGCTTGAGGATTTGGCTTGGGACAGGTGAACATCAGTTAGCAATTAAGAATGATAAGCAAGCTGCTAAGTGTTATTACAGAGATTGGATTGAACAACAAAACTCAACTTAGTTTGGTGAGTTCTGATATATTCAACCCAATCTACAAATACAGTTATCAGTTATCAGTTGTTCACTGTTCACTGTTAAGCGTTCACTGTTTACTGTTTACTGTTCACTGATTTCATGACGAATGAGTAATCATTCCATTACCTGTGCTGTTTTCTCCTTATCTAACTTGAGGATTAATACTCCCAAGGGTGGCAAACATAAATCCAGCGAATAGGGATGATTGTGCAATGACCAATTGTCTGTCCACTTACCGCCTAAGTTACCCATATTGCTACCACCATACTGACGAGCATCACTGTTGAATAACTCAGTATAAAATCCTAGTTCTGGAACACCGATGCGATAGTGGGAATGGGGTTGAGGTGTGAAGTTGCAAATCACAACAACGAAATCATCAGAATCCTTGTCGTGACGGATAAAAGAAACCACGCTGTGGCGGTTATCGCTACAGTCAATCCACTCAAACCCTTCGCGGGCAAAATCTTGGGTGTACAAAGCTGGTTCGGAGCGGTAAAGATGGTTTAGCTCTTTGAAAAACTGTTTTAGCTGTTGGTGTGGCTCATGCTGGAATAGCTCCCATTCCAAGTCACCCCAGACATTCCACTCACTCCACTGTCCAAATTCCATGCTCATAAACATGGTTTTCTTACCTGGGTGAGTAAACATATAAGTAAACAAACAACGCACGTTAGCGAACTTCTGCCATCTATCTCCAGGCATTTTGCCGATAATATTGCTCTTACCATGCACCACTTCATCGTGGGACAGTGCCAGCATGTAGTTCTCGCTGTGGTGATACCACATACTAAAGGTGAGGTTGTTTTGGTGGAATTGGCGGAACCAGGGGTCCATGCTGAAGTAGTCCAGCATATCGTGCATCCAACCCATATTCCACTTCAAGTTAAAACCCAAGCCTCCGGTGTAGGTAGGCCAAGATACCATTGGCCATGAGGTGGATTCTTCGGCAATTGAGACAATACCAGGGAAATAGCTGAAAAGAGTGTGATTGACCTGACGCAGAAAATCTGCTGCTTCCAGGTTTTCTCTACCGCCGTACTGGTTGGTAACCCATTCTCCATTTTCGCGGCAATAGTCAAGATAAAGCATTGAGGCGACAGCATCAACGCGAATACCATCAATATGGAATTTGTCAAACCAGAAGAGGGCATTTGCTGCCAAAAAATTTCGGACTTCGTTACGGGAGTAGTTGAACACGAGAGTACCCCATTCCTTATGTTCGCCTTTGCGGGGGTCAGCGTGTTCGTAAAGGTGAGTACCATCAAAGAACGCTAAACCATGACCATCTTTGGGGAAGTGAGCAGGAACCCAATCTACAATCACCCCAATACCATTTTTGTGGCATTGGTCAACGAAGTACATAAAGTCTTCTGGTCTACCAAAACGGGAGGTGGGAGCATAATACCCAGTGACTTGATAACCCCAAGAGCCATCAAAGGGATGCTCGGCAACAGGCAGCACTTCAATGTGAGTGTATCCCAAATCTTTAACGTAAGGAATAAGCCGTTCTGCTAGTTCCCGGTATGTTAGGAAGCGTGCGCCTGGCTTGAGTTCTGAAACTGTGATGACTGGCTGGGTTTCACCATTGGGCAGTAGTGGTGGTTCTGCACTAGATCCATGTAACCAAGAACCTAAATGCAGTTCGTAAACTGAAAGGGGTTCGGTGAGGGGATCGCTGTTACGCCGTTTTTCCAGCCACTGTTGATCACTCCAGGTGTAGGCATCCAAATCAGTGACAATGGATGCGGTTTTGGGGCGGGGTTCTTGTTGAAAACCGTAGGGATCAGATTTTTCGTAAATGTGTCCTTCAATGTTTTTAATTTCGTATTTGTAACTCTCTCCTACACCAAGTTCGGGAATGAACAATTCCCAAATCCCAGTCTGACCTTTACGCATCTGGTGTTTGCGACCGTCCCAAAGATTGAAATCTCCTAAAATTGACACATTACGGGCGTTCGGTGCCCAAACAGCAAAATAAACGCCTTTAACACCGTTGATTTCTGTGGGGTGCGCTCCTAGTTTTTCGTAAATCCGGTGATGGTTACCTTCGCTAAACAAGTGCAAATCAAATTCAGTCAGGCGGGGAGAGGGGAAAGCGTAAGGATCATACATCACTCGCTCGTGTTCCCCTTCTTTGATCCGTAACTGGTAGTTCGCCAGTTCATTTGTTTCTATCGTGCATTCAAAAAAGTGGGGATGATGCACCGCTTCCATTGGGTATTCCTTCCGTTCTTCAGGAAGGATAACCCACGCCTGACTTGCATTTGGTAGGTAGGCTCGCACAGCCCAGATGCTTTTACCATTCTGTTCTATGGGATGGGCACCTAGTACTTCAAACGGATCTTGATGTTGATTCCAAACGATGCTGTTAACCTGTTCTGGGGCTATCGTGGTCATAGACATGCAGCTACCTACGTTCGTTGAATAAAGTGATTAAGTAAATTTGCTTTGTAAAACGCCTATATATATTCTTTACATTTCTTTGCAAATTTTGTTGTGATAGTGATCGTACCTTGGAAAGAGTACCAATGGATGAATGTGCTTCACTGGTTGAGTGACTACCGAACGTGGGATGATGTGCACTCATTGTTTGATCCCCATACCCTTCGGCTGCTATCTCCTCCACCAGAGGCTACGCGTAAGTCCCAAAGGGACACGCTTACGCGAACGCCTTGGCGTGCGCTTGCGCTTACGGCTGCGCCCTTCGGCTTCGCTCAGGACAAGCTCAGCACAAGTCCGCTCAGGGTAAACCCTTCAAATGTCTAAAAATGGGAAAAGCTGAAGCAATGTCTTACGCAGCCGTATCAGAAAAACTTGATCTTGAATTCGCGGATCGAGTTTTGGTGGGGGAGCATTTTGTAATTGGGCTTGTAATTGAGCGTATTCCCCAGCAGTTAGAGGCTTACCGTCAACAGGCGATCGCGCTGTTGTAATAATCTGGGTCCGCAATATTTCTTCTGGTAAATCTTGTTCTGGCGGTAATGCCATGACCAATGCTCCCCGTGAAGTGCTTAACTCTACCAATATGCTAGTACAGACAATTAAAAGCAGAAACTTTATCACTTTTCTCATTTTCCCTCTACTCCTGGTCATAAGCTTTAATCTCACGCGCCAAAGTTGCGTACAGTTAACTGGCAGGATGCTTGAGCGAAGAAAGTTTCTTCTTTTTGTGAGCGGTTAGCGTAGCAGAGGCATATTTTTATGCTGTGAATTTTGAACAGCTCCTGGTTTTCTACTTCTTATATTTTTATCTTTCCAGGGGCTTACCTGCCAAGAAACCCGGTTTCTCTATGAAACCGGGTTTCTTGGGGAAGTTGTTGTCAGCGTCTGGCAAGTTCAGGTGCTAGTACCTGGGCACTTTTCCAGTTATGGTAGCTCAATACAAGTTTTCGCTGTTTTGAGACTGCTATTAAGGAGTTTTGCCTGGCGTAGCAGGAGTACTAGGGCTAGCTGTAGTGCCACTAGGTGCAGCAGGGCTAGTTGTTGCAGCACCACCAGCAGGAGGGGTAGCACTGTCTGTTGGTTCAGCAGGCGATGAAGTAGCAGCACCTGGAGTACCGCCTTCGGGTGCTCCACCGCCCCCTTCACAAGCTCCCAGAGTTGCGGCAAGACCAAGAATTAATGCAAGACTGACGATTTTAACTTTCATAACTCCTCTTTCACCAATTGCGGCAATAACTATTTTAGTCTGTTGATTAAGATACCCCATCTGTTGCCTTTTTTTAAGTGACTTGATATCACAGATTTAAGCAAAATTCCTGAGTTTATTGTAGGGTAACTTAATTGTTTAGGGTAGCATTACTAAATTAAGTCACGGAGCGCGATATCATACCAAAAATTCCGATTTTATTCGCATACTCTTGCTTATAGTGACAATGCGTTGTCATACTTTTAAATACGATACCTGAGCACTCAAGATATTCAGGGTTGATTCCAAAACTATCAAGAAATCTAAATTTCTTTAGGAAGCCATGTTTCTTAGGGATACAAAGATTAGTGCGCCTACCTATCACAATATATTGACCGAGTTAATGGTGTTATTTGTGGTTATTGTCTGATCGGCAATAATAACAAGAGTAAAAACAGACAATGATCATACAGTAAAGTCTCATAATCCAAAAATTACAAACAATTATGGCTGTTGCACGTAAATCAGATGTTTCCGCGACGGGCGGTAGGCTCCCAACAGAAGTGACAAGTCGCAAAAAACGTCGCCCTACTCAACAAAAAAAAGCGTCCGCCAAACCTGAAAAAGCCCCAGAGGCAAAGCAGTTAAAAACTTCAAAAGTTGATCTGCCTGCTGTGTCTACACCAGTATCAACCAAAAAACAGAGGGCTTCGTCAAAAAAATCGTCACCCTCTCTACAGGAACTCGCAAGGGAAGCTTCTAGTGCCAAGAAACAGACAACAACATCACTGTCAGATCCCAGCAAACAAAAAGCGTCTACTGTGCCCGTGATGCCATCTGCTGAGACCGTACCTTCCTGGCTGCTGCGGTTCTATACTTTACATCGTTATTCTTCAATTATGGCGTTTGCACTGGTAAGTGTAACACTTGTGGTTTATGGTTGGACTGTGTATTCTCAACAACTCTGGAGTCAAGGATACCGTAAAATGCAAAACTTGCAACGCCATGAGCGCCAATTGATGACTACTAACGAGGTACTAAAAAACAAAATGGCACAAGAAGCAGAACGTCCACCTGCCAAACTCGTATCGCCTTCTCCTGATAAAATGATTTTCTTGAATCCAGCACCTGTTGAGTCTAACTCAGTACCCACCACAGCACCAAATTCCGAAATACAACAGCACACCCCGAATCCACTGGGGTATTAGTTACAGCGCATTGCAAGTAATTGAGGTACAACGGTCTTGTCTAAAAGTCAGGCCCAAAGCCATTTTTACTTCTGACTCAGGACTTGCTGACTCACGACTTGCTGAATTCTGCTGTATTTGCCATTTGTCATTAGTCATTGGTACTTAGACAAAAGACAAAAGACAAAGGACAAAGGACTATTTTCATGCCAAAATCATCAAGCAGAACAAAATTAAAAAACTTTAACTTTCCGAAACCATCATTTAAGAAGCGACAGCAGAAGGGTTCGAGACTAGAGTCGAATAACAAACTTGCTGACTCCACGCAAGAGCAACCACCCAACATAAAATTTAGACTTCTCATTGTTTGGAGCTTTCTCATTGCAGCGGGGTTTGGATTGGGTGTTAACTTATACAATTTACAAATTATCCGGGGAGCAAAGTTAACAGAAAAGGCGCGAAACCAACAAATGGTGAATTTGCGACCTTTTATACCCCGTCGCCCAGTAGTGGATCGCAATAAAGATTTGCTGGCAATTGACCGTCCGGTATATACTTTGTATGCTCATCCCAAACTTTTTGAAAAGTCTAACAACCAGATGGCAGAACTGCTCTCGCCAATACTGGATCAAGATGCTGATGAATTAGAAAAAAAGTTTGACAGCAAAAAAAGCGGTATTACACTTACTACTGCCTTAAGCGAAGAAATTGCAGATCGTATTTCTTCACTACATCTCAATGGTCTAGAGTCAATTCAAAAATACTCCCGATTATACCCACAGCAGGATTTAGCTGCAGAAGTAGTAGGTTATGTTAATCTTGACCGTCGTGGTCAGGCTGGTGTGGAGTACAGCCAAGAGAAGTTGCTAGAACGTTCTATGAATATGGTACGGCTCAGCAGAACAGGTAACGGGTCGCTGATGCCAGATTATGCTCCAGACGGTTTATTCAATTCTGATGATCTGCGACTACAACTGACTATAGACAGCCGTCTACAAAGAGTTGCCCGCTTTGCTCTTAAGGCACAAATACAAAAGTACCGAGCAAAACGAGGGGCGGTGATCGTTATGGATGCGTGGGATGGTTCGCTACTTGCTTTGGTTTCTCAGCCCACCTATAATCCAAACGAATACTCTAAAGCCGATATCTCTTTATTTAAAAACTGGACAGTAGCAGATCTCTATGAACCAGGTTCAACTTTCAAACCTTTGAATGTAGCTATTGGTTTGGAAGCTGGCATTATTAAACCTGAAGATATGTTTAAAGACCCTGGTTACATTCAAGTAGGTGACAGAACAATCAGGAATGCCGAAAACAAACGTTACGGGCGAATAAACATCGCTCAGATTTTGCAGCACTCCAGTAATATAGGCATGGTGAAAATTATCCAAAGAATGGAACCCTCTGTCTACTACGGTTGGTTGGAACGTTTGGGTTTAAGGCAAAGCGTTGATACAGATTTACCCTTCACTGTTAGCAGTCAGCTCAAAAGCCAGCAAGAATTTCTTGCTACACCAGTTGAACCAGCAACGACCTCTTTTGGTCAAGGCTTTTCGTTGACACCGTTGCAGTTGGTGCAAATGCTTGGTGCTTTAGCTAATGGGGGTAAATTGGTCACACCCCACATAGTCCAGGGATTGGTAGATGCCAAAGGACAGATCCACTACTCACCGAATCGACCTGCACCGCGTCAAATCTTCTCATATGCGACTACGCGAAAAGTTGTAGAGATGATGGAAACTGTGGTTGATGACGGAACAGGAAAAGCATCACAAATTCCAGGGTATCGCATCGCAGGCAAAACTGGCACAGCCGAAAAAGCTAGTCGCGCTGGTGGTTACATTATCGGAGCTAAAATCACCAGCTTTGTGGGTATTTTACCTGTGGAATCTCCCCGCTATGTTGTGTTGGCGTTGATTGATGATCCCAGGGGTCAAAATGCTTATGGTAGTACTGTAGCCGCACCCGTTGCTAAGTCAGTGATGGAAGCACTGATTACTATTGAACAAATTCCACCAAGTAAACCAATGACTCAAATACCTGCCAATCAAACACCTACCAGTCCGCGTTAAAGAAAAGCGGAGCCAGCCTTTGTGCCAAGATTTGTCCCTTGCTCCGGTGTCCTCCGCCCTTGCGGACTGGCGTGACAAGCAGACATATCAATTCAAAATTCAAAATTTTGAATCTCCCCATCTCCAGATTTTTGTATGCCTGTATACTGAATTTTTGATCATAAACTTAATTTTTCTTTATCACTCACGGGAGAGGTACTTAAATTGACTTAATGGAAATCTAGATAGTAGACGCTGAAATAATTTCATGCCAGCCTTTACTAGCAAAATCTTCCATGCAAAGCAATTTAGTGATATCTCCTCTCGCCGAGGTTGAAGCAAAAAGTACGCGTATCAAAGAAGAAACAAGTATAAATTACGAGCTTGCTGAGCAGCAATTTATAGAACTGCTAGCAACAGAAAACTTAGACAAAAAACTAGATGCAGATCCCTCACAGAAGAACGAGTTTGAACACACACTCGATGTAGCGATTTCTGCTGCTTATCAAAATGGTGCTGGTGATGATGCAGCTCATCGTTTTCTCCAACGCATACTATATCGCATTAATCGATTGAATCTGTTTTGGTACGATGATCTAAGCCACTACGTAAACGAGCGTTCTCCTTACTTGTACAAGGTACGTGACCAAATTGAGACAGCTTGGCAAGAGTGGGAACTTGGACAAATCGATGTGGCTGCGTTGCAACAACTAGATGTAAAGCAAGCTCTCATTGAGCGTGGTGCTTACGATTTAGAACCGCCTTTATCAGAAGACAGTCGCTACATCCGGGAGAAAATGAGCGAGGCTGGCTACCGTCACTTACTGGCTATTGGCTCGTTTGACGGTTTAGTGGAAGGTAGTCGTCTTTCCCGCATTCTGGGTGGCGCTGCTAATCAAGTACAGTGTACTTTGGTGCGAGTCCTGTTGGAAGAGTACGGCAACGGTCGTTTTTCTCGCAAGCACTCTACATTTTTTGCCCAAATGCTGACTGAATTTGGGATGAACACTGAACCAGAAGGATATTTCGATTTAGTTCCTTGGGAAGTTCTAGCATGTGCTAATCATAACTTTCTACTGACTGAGTGCAAGCGTCATTTCCTACGGTATAGTGGTGGGTTGACCTATTTCGAGGTGGCAGGACCTGCGGCTTATAGAAACTATCTTGCTGCAGCACAAAGACTTGGACTGTCTGACGCAGCGATGGGTTATTGGGAGTTGCACATTCGGGAAGATGAACGCCACGGACGCTGGATGTTGGATGATGTGGCTTTACCTTTAGCCCAAATGTATCCTAATGAGGCGTGGGAACTAGTGTTGGGGTACGACCAGGAGAAGCTGATGGGCGATCGCGCGGCTATTGCTGTTGTCCAATCAATACGTGAAGCAGAACAAGTAGCCTCATCTATGTAAGAAATCTTAAAAGTTAGAAACTCATTGGTTTTTACCTAAGAGCAAACTATTTCTTTAGTCATCAATTGCTTGGCTTAGGAACAGTTTGTGCTTGCCTTTTTGCAAATAGCTTTTAGGCTCCTTACTGCCCATTATAACAATCGTAATCTACAGATAGTGAAAGTCAAATGAAAGACATCTTTTCTTGCCCAGAAGAATCTAATTTCTATTCCAGTTGCTTGGAAAACTTGGTTTTGAGAAATTGTAAAAAATCGGAATGTGTTGTTGAATTTGGCTCCGGAGATGGCAGTCCTGTTATTAATTCACTCTTGAAAAACAGGTTTGATGGTGTGATACACGGATTTGAATTAAATCCTTCTGCTTGGAAAGCCGCTAATTCAACGATAGATGAATATAATCTTGGTCATAAATACATCATCTCTAATTCCAGTTTGTTTGATTCTTCTCAACGAGAAGCAGAGTATCTAGTAGCTAATCCACCTTATCTCCCAGCACCAGATAATGATATTTATATACCTTTGTTATTTGGTGGAGAAGATGGAGCAACAGTTACCAACGAACTCTTATCATTAGGTTATGACAATGTATTACTTT
Organism: Brasilonema octagenarum UFV-OR1; assembly: GCF_963888615.1. Lineage (NCBI taxonomy): Bacteria > Bacillati > Cyanobacteriota > Cyanophyceae > Nostocales > Scytonemataceae > Brasilonema > Brasilonema octagenarum. The sequence continues at coordinate 65,542 of NZ_CAWPKW010000170.1, forward strand.
TAGTCTCTAGCTTTTCTAACCCAGAAAGTACAATTCATCACGCAAGAGCCAACGGTTACTCTGTAAAGAATTTCGTGGTTTTACCTTTGCAATTTGGCTACTATAGCTCTGAGCCAAAAGTTAAAAAACACATAGAGGAATTACGAAAAAACAAAATGGCTTTCTATTCTGGCGATTATTACTTTTTAGCTGGTGTTTTATTTCAAAAGTCTCAAGAATCTAAGGTTGATTTATCTAATGAGTTAGCTCAAGTCATGACAAGTCTGTAAAATAGACTGTGGAAAATTTTCTCAACATATTTCATAGTAAAAAAACTTCTTGAAGTATTTCTGTCCTGCTTCAAGAAGTTTTTTCACAAAAAATAAAGATGATGATTTCATGTATCGAGGGTATAGCAATAAATGTCCAACTTATCATATATATACCGACGTACTTACTTGAAAATTCAGCATTGCTCTTCACTGTGATCAACTCCTAGGTAGTCAGCCAATTTTGGATTTTGGATTTTGGATTGACTCCACCCTAAAGGTGACTCGAATTTTTGATTTTAGATTTTAAATTTTGGATGAAAAATTACCGGATTAGGGTTTGTAACGAAAAAACTCAATCCCCAATTCTTTAATCGCAAATCTAAAATCTAAAATTGCCGGATTTGGGATTGAAGAATTAATTTCGTCCTAAAAGGCTTGCCCTGAGCTTGCCGTATGCGCAAAGCGCACGAATCGAGCGAACGCGTAGCGTCTGGTGAAGGAGACAGGGACGAGGCTTGTACCGACTAACCCCAATCTAAAATTTAAAATCTAAAATCTAAAATCGTTTCGGTCACAGCGTGCTGGTACTTGCAAAGAGCACCATTATCACATTTTAGATTCAATTATGAAAATGATTGTTGCTCAAAAGCATCATTTAGAAAAAACTCTCGGTTTAGAGCGAGGGGCATTTTTCGGCAATTCTAGATACAAATAATAGTTATCCGGAAAATCGTATTCTTCAGACGTTTTAGGACTAACTGAATACTTTTTAATAAGTACTCTTCTAGGAAAACCATAAATTTTTTCAAACATTTATCTAGGAATTTTATTAGCATTCATAGTTAATTCATTTATACTTAGTAAGGTAAATACCAAAGTCAGCCGATCAAGTTACCTGCTAGATGTAAAAAAGTTTTGCATAAATCGGGGTAAATGTCAATGTTATTGATTTGTAGATATCTCAAACGTGTAAGTGTCCCCATTGTCTAGGTACTAAATCTTCTGTTCTGATTGAGCATGAAACAAAAAGATCATTTCCGCTCTTAGCGCCGGTACAGTCAAAAAGGAGGCAAAAAACCTGGTTTCTCTCTGTCGGAAAACTTGATAGATCGTATGCTCAACTCGAAGAAACCGGGTTTTTGGGATTAATGTACCGGCGCTCTAGAAAATATATCTAAAAGTAGATGTAATAATTTTATTATTAATTATCATGATCAATTAGTGTGATTTCGGATACACAGAATGTTATATACGAAATTTTAAATGAGTCACAATTTGAATCTGGTTTTTAACAGGATATTGACTGTAACCGCTTTAGCAGCCAGTAATTAGCCAGTTCAAAGGGCTTTTTCACTCGCATTGCACAAGAAAATTGAGTGTCTTTAATTACTGGATAAGCAGAATACCACTTAGATAAAACTACCTGTTATTGATAAGATACATTTTTCCAAAAACCAACGTTTGAAGATCTATCAAAGAAAGATGAACTCACAACCCCCACTGCCTAACAATGAATTGGATAGACTCAATGCATTGCGCCAGTATCAAATTCTTGACACTCATCCCGAAAAAGTCTTCAACGATTTAACCTTCCTCGCTGCACAAATTTGTCATACTCCAATTGCGATCATTAGCCTTATTGATGGGAGTCGGCAGTGGTTTAAATCGAAGGTAGGTTTAACAGCACCTGAAACAAGTCGGGATCTTGCATTCTGTGCCTACACTATTTTGCAGGAGAAACCATTAATCGTCAGAAATGCGTTGGCAGACTCTAGGTTTGCAACAAACGCTTTGGTACTAGGTGATCCGAACATTCGTTTCTACGCTGGCGCACCCCTGATTACACCTGAGGGATTTAGGCTTGGATCGCTATGCGTCATTGATATTATGCCTCGGGATTTGAGTCTGGAACAGGTGGAATCACTACGGGTATTGAGTAGTCAGGTGATGGCACAATTTGAGTTGCGGCGTCATGCGATAAATTTATCACATACTATAATTGAACAACAGCAGGCAGCAGAACAACTTCGTCAGCAACAGGATTTTATTGAAGTCTTCTACCGCCGAGGAGAAGAAAAGGCTCGAAAAGGAGACTACAAAGGAGCCATTCTAGACTTTAACGAGTTCTTGAGGCTCAATCCCAACGGCTTTAAGGCTTACTATAACCGAGGGCTTGCCCGTCAAAAGGTAGGAGACTACCAAGGTGCAATGATAGATTTTGATAAGTATCTGCAATTCAATCCTAACGATGTTGAAGCTCGCCAAAATCGGGGGTTACTCCGCTTTGAGTTAGGAGACTACAAAGGAGCAGTTGCAGATTATAGTAACGCCATGCATCCCCTACCTAACAATTTGATTGCTGGTGATATGGGGTTTACTTACTCTGAAGTTGAAAAAAAAGAAGCAGTTGTAGAACACACCCATTATTTGGAAATCCATTCCAGTGATATGGATATGGACACTGATATCAATATCAGCCAGACTCACACTCACTCTATCTTGGAAAATGACAGTAACACATTTGAGGATAGCATCCAGTATCTGCCATTTAATTCTGACGATGCGGAAGGTTACGTTACCTTAAGTCACACCCAATATCAGCCTGAAGAAAGTACCGCTACTCTGTTACTAAGTTCTGATCAAGCCAAGTTATATATTCAACGGGGTAATGCTCGTTGTGATTTGAATGATTATAGTGGCGCGATCGAGGATTACACACAATCTTTGAAGATGGATCCTCACGATCCACAAGCATATGTCCGCCGGGGAAATGCTCGTTTTCTACTCAAAGATTACACTGGTGCAATCGATGATTATACTCAGTGCTTGTGGATAAATCCGAATGATGCTAAGACTTACATTAGCCGAGGCAATGTTTATTGTGAGTTAGAAGATTACACTACCGCAATTAAAGATTACACTCAGTGTCTGAAATTGAATTCCAACTATGCTGAAGCTTACATCAATCGAGCTAATGCTCGCTCTCGGCAAAAAGACTACCATAGTGCAATTGAAGATTACACCCACTTTCTACAGCTCAATCCTAACGATGCTAAAGCTTATATTAGCCGGGGTAACGCCCGCTCTAAGCTCAAAGATTATAGCGGCGCAATTGAAGATTACAAAAGAGTTTGGTCAAAAGCTATTGAGCAACTACCTAAGCTTTCTAGCGAACAGATGTAAGTAGAAATTAAGTTGAGAGGGTTTTTCAATCGAAAAACTCTCTCAACTTAATTTCTCACCTAAGAAAAGCTCACCAAAATGAAACAAGAGCAATTTCTGATAAAAATAGAAGTTCCTGCCGTAAATTCTTCAACAAAGCTAAAGTTTTTTCGTATAAGGTGGTTTGTCCCAAGGTTGCAAAATATTTAACCGCGTTTTGTAAGTCCGGTATTGCAGCCTGTTCATAACCTAGCTCATGATAAGCTATACCTCGGTTAAAATAAGCATGAGCATCGTTAGGATTCAACTTCAGTGACTCAGTAAAATCCTGAATGGCACTTTTGTTATCTCCATTTTTGCCAGCAATACAACCTCGGTTAAAGTAAGCTCTATAATCCTGAGGATTAAGACGAATTGCTAGAGAAAAGTCGTAGTTGGCTGCTGGGAAATCTTGCAACTGGAAACGAGATATCCCTCTGTCATTGTAAATATCCGCAAGTAGAGGACTAGGGTAGGGAGAAATTTGACTTAAGGCTGAATTATAGTTTGCTATTGCTTGTTGGTGATTTCCCAACATAGCATTGGCAATCCCTCGGTTATAGTAGGCTCGGAAATCATAGGGTTTGAGTGCGATCGCCTCACTATTATCAGCGATCGCAGCCGGATAATTTCCCTGTCTGTACTGGGCAAGTCCACGGTTCACGTAAGCCTCAGCACCGTTTGGTGCATTTTTTATCGCCTGGTTGCAATCTGCTACCGCCTTCTGATAATCTTCTAATTGAAGATAAGCGAAACATCGATTACTATAAGCCGCAGCAAAACTGCTCTGGCGCTCAATTGCTTGAGTGAAATCTTTGATAGCTTGCTGATAGTTGTCGTTCAGCACATTTTTGACTCCCATCTTAAAGAAGTCATCCCCTATGACTTGGGTGCTGGCTGTAGCTGATAAGTGTATTGGTGAAATCAGCACAAAATAAACAAGTACCACAGCAACACCAAACTCAAGCGTGAATCGAAAACAGCGATTCAGGCGATTCATAAGAATGTCTCACATTGCTAGCAGAACAAAATAGTAGGTAAGGCAAATGCCCTACCTATTAAGCTGATGCTTGTATTTAGACAACTAGTACTTATTTTTACTTCCAACCATTATCAGCTTGTCCGAGCACATATGCTGCTACATCTTCAATTTGCTCAGGTTTCAAACGACCTTTGAAGGCGGGCATGGCACCTTTACCTTTTGTCACTTGGGCGATAATAGCTTCTTCTGAGTACATGCCAAACTTTTCCAAAGCCTCTTTTTTCAAGGTTTTGGCAGCGTTAACTAGGTTCTTCCCGCCCGCATGACACTGAGCGCAATTGGCACTGAAGAGTTTAGCTCCCTTAGCAGCGTCTGCTGCAAGAGCTGGAGAATTGAAGGCAAAGGTAAAAATTACCATCACCAACAACAATACTGAAAAAATCTTTTTCATCCCGTGTTCTCTGTGAAAAGGCATATTCTTTAAGAATCACCATAATTTTGATGTTTCCAGCAGTTTTTGTCAAACGACAGGCTGTCAAACTTGGCTACTACAAAATGACTGCCAATATCGAAAAACTTCACGAAATTTTAACTTTAATTTCAAGACGCAATGATGAAACTGTCTCTTCGGTGAAAGTCAGCCTCAGTTCCTCGATGAGTCAACGCCCAGTAAGACACTTCATTTCTATATTTAATGACGGTGGTGATCGCAATTTCAAGGGCTTGCTCTGCTGGGATGATTTTATCTAAATTGACATCCAACTCAAGTGTGAAACTGTCCGATAGAAACTCAACATGAAACGGGAGTGTTGTAAAAGCTGTTTCTTCTTGCATTCCTTGACGATACGCTTCAAAGCGATAGACATTCCAGTCTCCAGCTGGGGAGAGATTGAATTCCCAATACCGATCAGAATTCTTGACAGTTAGAGTCGAGGGAAGGTACTATCCTTCGCCCCTCTCCTACAGAACCGTACGTGCCCGTTTCCGTGCATACGGCTCCTAGATGTTCTTAGGGTTGTTGTTCCCTTTTGCCCATGTGGATATAGTCGTGACAGCTTTCGTGGACTGCTAGAAGGTTTTTGGGCTTCCAGTTTTGATGGTTACCATCTACGTGATGTAGGTGGACTTTTTCACCTTCAGTCATTTTGAGCTTGCAGTACCCGCATGTATGGTTTTGCTTCTTTAGAGCTTTAGAGGTTTCGTCTGTGTATAATTTACTGTTGCGTTCACTCCAGTAGATTAAATCTCCGTCGAATGGGGATTTATTACCTTTTACATTTATGTAGGCATTTTCTGAGTATGGGACGGCTGGAAAAGCTTTCTTTATTAAGCTTGTGCTCAATTCTTTGCTATTTTTCTTTTCCTTGTTGAATACTCTGAATGCTCTATGATTTATGTGCCAAAGTGAGAACTTTGATCCATCCATCTTGCAAAATTGGTGATAGTTTCTCCATCCTCTAACTAGTGGAGCCAGCTTTTCAGCTTTTTCACTAGAACCATAATTGGAGCAGTTGACAATGGCTTTTACTTTCTTGCGGAATGTTCTGAAGTTATCCACTGATGGGACACTTCTGAATTTTCCATTTTTCTGTACTTTAAAATTCCATCCTAGGAAATCAAAGCCTTCTATCGTTGCTGTAACTTTGGTCTTTTTTTCACTTACCTTCATTCCTCTTTCTGCTAGGAATGTGCTAATTCTTTCAAGTATTTTCTCAGCTTTGTCTTTTGGTTTGAGGATTATTACCATATCATCGGCGTACCGAATTGAGTAATGAATATCCTCTATACCGTTAAGCGCGATATTGGCTAGTAGCGGACTTACAACTCCACCCTGTGGTGTTCCTTGTTCTGGAAAGTCGGGATGTGTTCCTGCTTTTAGACATCGGAAAATTCCGAGTTTTACACCTTTAGGGGCTATCAATCTTTCCATGATAGCGGTGTGGCAAATCCTGTCAAAGCATTTTTCAATATCTAGCTCTATGACTCGCTTGTCCTTTCCATTTGCATAAGAGCGAAGGTTGTTGAACAGGATTTTTTGTGCGTCGTGTGCACTTCTACCAGGTCTAAAACCATAGCTCCGTTCGTGGAAAGTTGCTTCATGTGCTGGTTCTAGTGCGTATTTGGCTAAGCATTGCCAAGCCCTGTCAGCAATAGTGGGGACTTTAAGAATCCGGGTTTTCCCGTCCTTTTTTGGAATCGGAATTTCCCGTAGTTTGCTATGATGCCACTTGTGAACGTGCTTAGAGAGTCGTTTTTCAAGTTCAAAGCGTTCCTTAAAATTAAGGGACTTTTTGCCATCAATACCCGCCGTCTTTTTACCAGTGTTGAGCTGTGTTACTTGTCGAATAGCAAGCATTCTTGCGGCTTTAGAATTCAGAATGAGTTTTTGTAAAGACCGCGTTTTTAGCAGGTCATTTGCTCTAACTGCTTGATACACCCGTTTTTGTAGGCGAAATAAATCAGCGCGGTATTGTTTCCACGGTTGATTTTTCCAAGATTCACTAGTGCCGTCACTGTGCCCAATCATGCTCTACTACCTCGTTGTGTATTTCTGAACATCCTGCAACAGTTACGTTGCATCCTACCCGTGTTAAGGGAGTTCGGTATCCCGTCTTACTTACCCAAGGTTTTCGACCTTTCCTTGAGACCCTTAACCCGTTTTTCCTCGTTCCTCAATCAAAATTGTTTTGTGTTTTTAGGTGTAACCCTTTCAACCATTAGAATCCCTTACTCATGCTGCTTACCCTTGGATGTATCAGCGGGATTGTCTCTAATAAAGTCAGGTCTAGCTTATGTCCTGCTCGTACTTGGGTTGCTTTCTTAGGTTCAGTTTCACCATGAACACTCCTGTTAGCGCCAGTGTCACCGCATAACCGATGTCTGATTGCGCATTATGTCCAGCTTCACTCTGTAAGATTCCGAGCTTACTCGGTGTGGACATTAGAGTCACCTCTGAGTTTGAGGGGAGGGGCTTTCACCCTCATTTTGATTGAAGTTCAACCTCTTGCGAGGTTGGATAACTTATGAATTAGGCTATCAACGAGTCGCACCCAAGGAAGAACTCAAAGCAGGTGTCTTTCCACAGTTCGTGCTTTCGTGCTGGTGTGTCTGATGGTGTAGGAATTGCAACTTCTTTCAAATCACCAACAAGGGCGTACTGGATGGTGAATTGATTCGCTTGTCGGGCGATATTGCCTGTAATCTTTAAATTAGATATTGGTTCACACGAAGTAGGGTTCAAAACCTCACCCCTGCCCCTCTCCTTATTAATCAAAACCTCACCCCTGCCCCTCTCCTTATTAAGGAGAGGGGTGTCCGTAAGGACGGGGTGAGGTAATAACTGAGTATCAGCAGAAGGAAAGGGTTGCAAAGAAAACGTCTGGTTGCTCATTTCATATCCTGAATGATGTTGCGAATCGTTGTTTCCTGAGATTCGATGCTTTGGGTGAGTTGAAATTGGACAAGCGCCCTCGCAAGGTTGTGTTCTGAGTGTTTCACCTTGAAGTAGACATTTCCTGCTAAATAGTCAGTAAAGAATCTCAGTCCCAACTCAAACGCAATCAGACGGATTGCATCGTATATGTAAGCATAGTCATTCTCGGTGAGAAACGCCTTTGCCACAGAGAGATAGCCCTGTAGAATTCCCTGACACAAATCAGTATCGAAAGAAACGCTTTCCCACTGTTCAGTTTCTTCTCCAGCGAGATTGCAGCCCGATCGCAAACAATCGCCAATATCGTAATGTACCAAACCTGGCTTAACAGTGTCGAGGTCTATCACACTCACGGCTTGCTGGGTTGCAGTGTCGAACATAACGTTATTGATTTTTGGATCACCGTGCATCAGGCGCAGTGGTAAATTACCTGTGGCTTTGGCATTTTCAAGGACATGTGCGACGTTAGTGCGATCGCTCACAAATTGCAAGCAGTAATTCACCTCCGGCGATTGGCGCGGACTAGTTTTCGCCAGAACTTCCTCGTACTGCTTCAGGTACAACGGCGTAATGTGGAACCCTTCTAGGGTGTCGGCCAGTTTTTCTGGTGGCAAGTCGCTGATAAGATTGTGGAACATCCCCAGAGCATAACCAATTTCTTGGGCGTGTGACTTATCGTGCATCGTGTCGAAAGACTGTGCGCCTTCAATGAAACTGATTGCCCGCCAGAACGAACCCTCCGGGTTCGCAGTCGCTACCCTGCGGGAAGCCGCCCTCCGGGCGTCTACAAGCCGGGGAACCCGTCCAACGCGCTGCTCACCGTCAGCATCTCTCCAGTGATCTTGAGCATCCTTGGTTAACAACACCCGAGGTACTTCCCAGCGGCGGCTGAGACTTGCATTTTGTAGCCGTTTATGAATATGCTCAGTGAAGGTACGCATATTCTGCATAATCAGTTGTGGCTGACGAAATACCTGTGTGTTGATGCGTTGCAGAACAAAATGCTGTTCCTCTGGAGAATCTAGACTCACTAAAAAAGTATCGTTAATATTACCACTTCCCAAAGATTGGACGTCCGTAACCTTCCCTTGTAGGGTAAATTGCTTGGCAATAGCAAAAAGATTGTCTGTATTCTGTGTCTTGAGTTCTTCTGTCATCTTCGTCTTTAACCTGCGCGACTCCCCACGTCATTGCACGAGGCAATACGAGATATCGTAGCTTAACTCAGATCTTGCACCTTCCCCTGAGTACGCCTTGAACTAAAGTACCCTGCGGGA
>NZ_CAWPKW010000171.1:0-6838 GCF_963888615.1 Brasilonema octagenarum UFV-OR1
TGTTATAAACATTAGGCGATTTCAAGCTCTTGAACCACCAAAAGGATTACTCCGGACTTAGCAATGGCGCATAAAAGCCAGATAAAGAAAGGTTTTTTAGCGTTAAGACCAAAAATAATCTATTTTTAGCCTAAATGTGAGCTGTAGGGTTATCTAGGAACAATCTTTTTTTGATGCTTCAGACAATATAACTCTTATCGAGTCTGGTTTTAAGGATTTGCTTGAATTTTGCTTACATCAAAACTGTTAAATTAAAAACTATTTTCAATGAGATTTTTTTAGATTAAATAAAGTGATGGACATTCAAAAAAATCTCCATTTTACATTCCATAGTATTTTGCACTAAAGCCTACCGTTAAAGGAGCTTCATCATATAAACAAGAAACACTTATTTTTAGCTTTTTTCTATGATCATAATAAGTGTGGAAGTGTGTCTGCTTTCGTACAAGCTCTAGTTCATACGGATTTATACTAAGCGAGCCAAGTATTGGTACTGAGTCAAACTCTTGTGTTTGCAAATGAGGTGCTGTTTTCTTCAGATCAATTTCAACATAATTGATGAAATTACCCTCAGCTTCAAGGAGCATATGACAATCATCATTATCAATAATTATATTGCCGATTTCATTCGGTCTTTGCCCCACAGCAGTTGAGGCGGAGGCAATGCTCATACCTATATATTGGAATGGTCTGTGAAATGGCTTACTAAATATAGGAAGATTTATGATCGCAGCTTTGTTCAATGCTTGCCCCAAGGTAGCAGCAGTAAGACTGCTTTCAAGAGCATTTTTATTAAACACAACCTCAATACTACGCACAAGTTTTTCAAAAGCATCTTCATACCGAGACTCTTCGGTAAAATCAGCATACAACTTACCAAGTAAAAAATCCGGTAATTCACATTTCCGATACATAATCGGAAGAACTTTAACTCTTTTCCTCATAATCTCTTGGTTCATAGCTACATCCACTTCTCGCTGTACCCAAGACGAAGCAATTGAATTTGGAGATAAAATAACAGCAACATAGTCTACTTTATCCAAACCACTTCTGATTTTTCCTATTAAAGATTCTCCAACTTTTATTTCAGCTTCATCAAGCCAAATTTTAACGCCGTGGTTGTCCAAATCTCTTGCAAGTTTCCTGACAAAAAGTTTGTCTTCCTTGTTGTGGCTAAGAAATACACTTACTGTCATTTATGTGCATACTCCATTTAGATACTAAACTAGTTACTAGACTGACATTTTCCGTCTCATACTTAGATTAGAATACTATACAAAAAGTTTCCGTCTAATTACCTAATTTGGGGTGGTTATCCAGAAATTTTCCATCTAATATTCCTATTTGGACATTAGATGGAAATTGTCCATATATTTACCCTAATTGAGTCTGTAATTGAAACAGTATCAGTTTCTTAGAGCAAGTTTAACTGCGTTGGCGCAGTCCGTCGTATACATCGCCTAAATCTTGTCGATTTAGGGATTGTGTGTGAGACGCACAAGAAGTAAACCGTTGTAGCGATTGCCTACGGCAGAGCTACGCTTAACGCCTTCGCTCGACAACACGCTACTGCATATTCATACTGGATGAAGTTAAGAGATCGCCTCTAACTCAGGAATTTGTTCAGTTTCATAGTTTTCGATTAAGACACCAATGACTTCCATCAGAGACGCCAGCGGATGGCTTTCATCTTCACCAACTTGATCGATAAGGCTATCAAGCACCTCGACCAAGCGATCATATTCCTCTTCGGTGTGAGGAACAAAGACGTTTTCGGCAATGGACGACCAAGCAATGATGGTTTGATCAAGGTTGAAACTTTGCATTATTCTTTCCACTTTCCTTCGTCATATTCTGAATGCGTTAACACAGCCCGGATGTAGACTTTTTGGCGGTTGTAGTGAATTGCGGCAATGAGTCGAACTTTGTTGCCGCCAATGTTAAATACAGTCAATTTACCGACTTGATCTGCTGATGGAAACATTTCACGGAGTTCCACAAATGAGGCAAACTGATTTTGCTTCACCAATTGATACCATTGAGCCAGAGCGTTCTTTGTATCTGGATAGAGTTTAGCAAATTCATTGAGTCGTTTACGAGTAATCACATGCATGTGAAAATCCCTGATGTCTTAATAATTCTGTCATCTATCTCACTCCGCTTCCATCGCTAATCTTGTATTTTAATCATTTCTCTTTTTACTTTTTACTTTTATCTTTTGACTTTTTAATTTTGTGGTTCAGTCTGGGAAAGCTGCACCAGTCATTGGATCACGGATATACAGCCCTAGTGTCAAACTACGCATCATTTCATCCCAAACAGATATTAGCTGCTCTGCTTGATCTGCCCAATAATCGAATGTTATCAAGCACTGAACATTCGACCCTAAACCAATGCAAGTCCGCGAAAAAGCTTCGCGTGGCTCTGCTTGGGTGTCGATAAATTTGATTTCTGTCCACACAATCCTGGCGGTTTGGCGCTTGATGGTAAAGATTTCTCCCGATTCAATGACGTTACGACTATCGTCTTCTATGACTTTCTTCAAGGTAGATTTTAACGGAAACTGGCTCCAGTCATTGGGTGGTAGGCGATTGAAAGATACTTCCAGGCAGCAATCATCGTTGGGGGGTTTTCTATCGAGGAACTTGAACGATTTTTCTTGTGGCTCAAAAACCCAATTCTGGGGAACATTGAAGCGAACAACTCCCCGATCTGCTACAAAAATCTTGTAACCTGATGGAGATTCCCAACGATGATCGGGTTTTAGTTCAAGCGTTTCTTTAATCCACTGGAGATTGCTTTTTTTACGCTTTGCCATAGTGTTTTTGCAAATTTGCTGATGAGGGCGATCGGCTTACAGCAGTTTTCACTTATTTAGACCACATTATTGCGATCTTATTTGCACTTTTGCGCCTTTGCGTGAGGCAAAAAATGTGGTTCATTTACCTGAAAATAGCTGTAAGTTGGGTTGTAGGCGATCGCCCACTTTGTTAATCGTATCAAATTGCTAGTAAGGTGCGTTGCGCTTTGCGACAACGCACCCTACGCGAGGGATGCGATCGTACTGCGTATTTAGCAATTGTGGGTAAGGTGCATTTTTGTTGCAGTTGAAAATGTTATTTAGCCAAGGTTTTGCCTCGGTTGCATCCAAACCAACGGCTTTCAGCAGCCTGCTGCAACAAGGTTGTTGTGCCGCTTTTCAGTAATCATAGTCCTCGTCCATCCAATCTGGCGAAATCTCGCCAAAATCAATGACATCAGGGGCTGTGATCTCAATTTCAACATCATCCACTTCAACCTCCGCCCCGATTTTATCCAAATCTCCTATGAATGAAACTAAGATATCTACGTCTAAATTAGTTTGAATATTTGCACTACCACTCCCCATTGGAACATCGTCTTTATCTATAGAGTCGTATACGGAAAATGAAAAACTACACTCGATATTGACATCAACGCCTAGCTTTGCTTCAACTACCAAACCATCATTATCAAAATTAACTGGTCTAAATATTAGGTTGGGAGGTTCAAATAACTTAAACTCAAAGCCATTAAAGATTACTTCTGTCGAGTCTTGTTCATAAATGTAAGCAGAACTTGCCTCTGGATAAATTTCAAGCTCGCCCATTTTATCCTCCAAGGCATTAGAGATGGCTTCTTTTACATCCTCTAGTTCACCCTTCTCATATCTTTCCGACAAATCTCTACAAATATCGTCGGCATTTGGAAGTTGAAATAGTCCTAAAGCTCCTGCAAAATCATCAATAGCAATAAGCCTTTCAGAGCTTTTGCAAAAGTTTTTCCAATCATTATCAGATGTGACAACAATAACTTTTGTTTGGTTTTCATTAGCCCATGTCTCCAAAGACATTAAAGCAATAGCATCAGGAAATTCGTTTTTCTTTTTCCCTGTCTCTGAGAATGGTGGTCTGGCTTTAAAGTATTTTTGTATTAACTCCCCAACCATTACATAGTTTTGAGCCTCAACTATCTCTAAAGATGTAAACTTTACAAACTGATTAAATCGCTCAAACGCAATTTCCTGTGCTTCACGCCCACTAAAAACTATTTCTTTTATGTCTTCGATCTTCTGATTCTCAACCTGCCAATATTCCTTGGCTTGTTTCAGGGATTTCTCAATTTCCTTTTGGGCGTCTCTTGTTTTCTCTATTAGATGTGATAAAGTCTCTTCCCTGACCACTTCGGAAAGAATCAGTCTTGTAGAACTATCTCGAAATTGTTCTAATTGCTTAAACAATCCTGACTCTAACCTCAAACCTTGAGCATGAAAAATTGATGTATCTAAGGTAATAGCCCCAAACTGCCCTGTTCGGACAAGATTTTTCAGTTCATTTAAGTCCATCTGTGTAACTTAAGTTAAGACAATTCAAAGGAGGCATAACATTGAAAACTAATAGATGATTTTAGGATACCTTTTTACCTATCACCCAGCGGCATAACTATTTATGAGACGGAAAATTTCCGTTTCATTACCCGATTTGGACAGTTATTTGCAATTTTTTATTTTACCCACATTTAGATATTATACAAAAAGTTTCGATTTAATTACTTAATTTCGGGTAGATAGTAGGGTGCGTTGTCGCAAAGCGCAACGCACCACATCAATTATGGGCATCCTAAAAAAAATGCCATCCCCTCACCCCCATGCCGAACTACCGCAGATCTAATATTCCTGGTGGCACCTACTTCATCACCCAAGTTACCTACCAACGACAACCCTGGCTTTGCTCTGATGCTGGGCGTACTGCTTTACGCGCTGCCCTTCAACATGTCCGACATAATTACCCTTTCTCTATTGATGCCTTTGTTCTACTGCCTGATCACTTTCACAGCCTATGGACTCTGCCTGCGGGAGATAGCAATCTATCGATACGAATGCTTTTGATCAAACGCTTTGTAACTAAATATTACGGGCATGAGCTAGGACTTGATGTCGGTATTTCCCGTTCGCGAGAAAACCGAAAAGAAGGAAATCTATGGCAACGTCGTTTCTGGGAGCATTTGATTCGAGATGAAGTTGATTTTGCCAATCATTGCGATTACATCCACTACAATCCTGTCCGGCATAACTTTTGTGAATCACCGCAACAATGGGCTTTTTCGAGTATTCATCGTTTTATCCAACAGAAAATTTACCCGTTAGATTGGGGTGGCGGTGGTGAGGCTCAGCTTTCGTCAAATATTTGGGATGTTTGAAATTGTGGTGCGTTGCGCGTTGCGACAAGGCACCTTACATGATCGAGCGATCGCGTTTCCTTCTATATGTATTTTAGCTGATTCATGAGTGAATTTAACTCCGCTTATAAACCAACTCCAACTTCAACATTTCATTCTCCATCCTCAGCTTGGCATTCTCCTCCTTAATTAACTCAATTTCATTCCTCTTACTCAAAGCCTGATTAATCGCCAACTTCCGCATATCTAGCGAGAACCAACGCTGATAAGTTTGAGTATGAACTTGCACACTATGTCCCAAATTATCCGCCGCTGCTTTGATTGGTATTCCTAGAATATGCGCTCGAATTGCCCAAGCGTGACGTAAATCATACGGCTTAAAATCCAATCCGATTTTCCGGAACCACCAACTCACTCGTTGGGTTAATGCTGTTATCTCTGCATGTTTATTCTTGTCTTTTTTACTAATTGCTGTTGCCAGCATTTCTAAATATTTAGGATTTTTTAAATCAAACTCCTCAATCCATTGTTTCTGTAATGGTAATGCTTGTCTTTCTCCAGTTTTACAATCTTTATGGACTTTCCATGTCATATCTGCATTCTCTTCGCTTAACCACCAATCGATATCAGGATTGATAAAAAGCTCCCGTGGGCGTAAACCAAAAACTGCTAACATTCCATAAGTCCAGCGCCAAAGTTGCCAACTATCTTTCACATCTGGATTAACTTGATTACCTCTGTTATTCAGGTAATCTGCAAACTTGATAATTCCTGCGGAGATTTCCACATCGGTTGGTATCTTCCGGGAATTATTCTCCGGCATTTTGGAATATTTAGATAATCAATTTCAATTTTGAATGTTATGCAAAATGCAGATATAGCTCTTGTCGCGTTATATCTAGCCCATTCTTTATCGATTTTCTGAATAGAATTTATCAAATTTTCAGAATTTGCTAAATCTTGAGAATTAGTAAATCGCTTTGTTCGGGAATAATAATAAAAAAAAGTATGTTCACTTTTTGTTGTTCGTTTATGATTTTTAAAATATTCTTCTTCAAAGTTTTTGAGTAATTCTCCTATTGTTTTTAATTCTTTTGGATTTGCCTCATTTCCCAAATATTTCTCATTCCATTCAAAGGTTTTTCGAGCAATTAACTTTCCTAATTCGTAGGATTCCTCCTCAGCCGTCTTGAGTCCATCCAAGTTAGCGGGAATATTCAAACTGATATTGTATTGCTTTCTCCCAGTTCCATTTGTGTCTTTGTCTCCCGGTTTAAGTGGTAATGTAGCACGTAACTGCAAACTCCCATTTGATTCCCTAATTGTCACTTTTGTCTTTGCAGACTTCAAACGTTGATTAACTTTCTCTAATTCTTGTAGTACTTTTGTTCTCATATGCTCTCTTTGCTGCTGGGCTTGCTGACTGGAGCCAAGGAAACTTCCATCTGTAGATGGAACTGGCTCCAAATCTTCAAAGGCTTGCTGATACTTGTCTTTACTCTGTTTTTCCATTGCAGTCTTTTTAGCCTAAAATTAGCCTAAAAATAAATGTGTTATCAACGAACAATGTCTAATTATTACATTGCTTGTTATAAACATTAGGCGATTTCAAGCTCTTGAACCACCAAAAGGATTACTCCGG
>NZ_CAWPKW010000172.1:0-6808 GCF_963888615.1 Brasilonema octagenarum UFV-OR1
GGGCACGGCTTGAGGCCGAACGGAGACGCTACGCGAACGACGCCGCTCAGCTTCCCCTCAGTCGAGCCGCTGAGCGCTCATCTTGGCGTTGCCCCAACACCCTTGCACCCCTTCTTGTTGACGCATTTACAGCAGTTAATTTGTTGGGTGGGCACTGTCTTATCGATGACAATGGCAAATTTCAGGTAAGCAGTGTCTACCCGAAATTAGATTTGCCAATTGCGCTCATCACATAGAGAGCAAGTGGCAAAAGATTGTATTAATTTTAAGTATTTTAGTTGAATTTGGTTGTTCTAGTTGTAAAGAATTTTATCTGGTTGCTGCACAGTTACTAGTAGGTGCTGGCTGCTCACGTTGTGGACCAGTTTTGGTGGGATCATAACCCACCAGCACTACCTGACCTTTTTCGTTATATATCCAACCTCGGGCTGGTATTATCTGTTTGACAGGTGGTTTTTGAGATGGCCGCTTTTGTGTTGCAGTTGTTGAACTCACGGTACTTGTCACAGGCTTAATTAAATCAACCCGCACATTATTACTACTGAGGATTTTATTTGGATCAGTTGGAAGTCCGCCACGTCCGGTGATAGTGAAACTGCTACCAAAACCTTTTACACAGGGATTTTGAGCAACCCGCTGTGCGGGGTCGATGACAGTTTCTGATAATTCAAACAACCCACGAGTGGGGTCAATATCTGGGGTGATAATGTTGATAGTTCCATTTAAGGATGGGTTTTGTTGCGAAAATGCGGTTATGTCACTTTCAGGCGTTGATTGGGAGCGAGGCTGGATTCCAAACACACCTTGAGTTATGATTGTGATGTTTCCACCGCTACCGCTGAAAGCATTGGCAGTGATATCACTATTTTCACTAGGGAAGGCGACGATTAATGGAGAGTTAATTGTGATGTTGCCGCCATTTCCACCAGCACCAATAGTACCTGCACTGGTGGAGATATTACTGTTGCGACGTAAGAGTAACAAGTCTCGGACTCCTAGAATGATGTTTCCACCGTTACCTGATTGAGTGGTAGCTGTGATACTTCCTTGATTGTCTAAGTTGATAGAGTTTGCGTTGATTTCTAAGTTACCTGCGGGCTTTGTGTTGTCACTCCTCACGGTTACCGTACCACCATCCCTGACAATCAACTTTGGAGTTTCAATGCTCACGCTTCCGCCACTACCTGTGCTTGTTGAGGTCGCTGCGGCACTAATTTGACTCTCGGATGTGTCGTTATAAAACCTACCGTTTGGATTAAGTAATTTACCAGAGACTTCTACAGATTCCTTGGCACGAATTACCAATGTACCTGCATTGCCGTCACCTTCAGTACTTGTTGATACTCTCGCTCCATCTCTGACTCGCAAGCGGTCAGTTTCAATCGTCACACTTCCTCCAAAGCCTTTGGGTGGAGTTCTCGTTTGATCTTCGTCTACTTGAACACCTGCAAATATACCTCCGGGGAAGAAGTTCGCATTAGCTGTTTCATAGACATCGATATCTGAGGCGCGAATCAATAAATTGCCAGCATCACCTTTACCAAAGGTAGCAACTTGCACTTTAGCGCCATCACTGACACTTAAACGGTTGGTTTCAATAGTCAGATTACCGCCTTTACCCTCACCTTGTAAGTTGATCTGAGAAAACAAGCCAGCAGGATTCCTAATTGGCTCATTAGGATTATTTGAGTTGATTGAAAAGACTTTTCCGCTCAGTTCTACTGAGTCGGAAGCACGAACAGTAAGATTGCCACCTTCTCCTTTGCCAGAATTCACAGCACCTACTTGGGCGTTTCTAACAACCAACTTTTTCGTCTCGATGGTTAAGTCTCCACCCTTTCCTATGCCTCCTGTTTGTACACTAGCATCCAGAAAACTGGTTTCTCCAGGTTGTCCTGTGCCTAAAACTTCTACTAAATCATTGGCTTTAATGAATAAGTTGCCAGCTTTTCCATTGTCTTGACCATACGTACTCGTTGACACTACAGATCCATTTTTGTTGCTAAAGCTTCCTGTATCGATAGTTATGTCTCCACCGTTTCCTCGTCCGCCATTGCTGGCAGTCAGTAGAGCGCCATCAGTTAAAGAAACTGACCCCGTGGATCCCGTTGAAATTTGAATCTTGCTGCCATCGCCTATTGACCCAGGCTCTACATCCGTAAAAATACCAGTGATGCCAGTATTTGTACCTCTAAAAGAAACAGAGTCCGTAGCTTTTATAGATACAATACCAGGATCTCCCTCAGCATTGGAATATAAGCCAGCTTGCAGTTGAGATCTCTCGGTTAAGGAAACTGTCCTGCCTTCGATTTGAATATTGCCAACTTTGCCTTTGGCTGGTTGTCTCTGACTATTTCCGATATTGCTTAAGATCAAGCTTCTGTTCGCAAGGGAGACAGTATCTTTTGCTTCTACCCTGATATTGCCAGCATTACCCTGCCCAGCATTGCTAGCTTGCACAAAGCCATCACTTAAAGAAACCGACTCTGCTTTAATATTGATGTTGCCGCTATTGCCCGTTCCTCCAAATGGCACAAAGTTGTAAATGCTACTTCCAGAGAGTTTCACTGACCCTGTAGCATCGATGTCAACATTTCCCGCCTGACTACCAACTAACCCGAAGCCTTGTCTTATTCCCGCATACAAGCCACTTCCTCCGGAAATATCTAAATTTCGGGCGTTGACTGCTATACTACCCCCTCCACCAGCACGTACATCCAGAAAAGCTTCATTAGTAAGCGATACATCCGCTCTTTGCACTCCCACAGGAAAACTCAAGCTTCCATCACCATTGAGTCCCACCGTCCCGGCTGCAGATAAGCCTCCTAACTCAACTCGTCCTCCGAGTGCACGCAGAAAAGAACCATCTAAGTTGACATTACCACCTACCAATGCTAAAGAATTTCCAGGGTTTACCTGAAGAATAGGATATTCAGTTGTCGTGGATTTTGTGGTGATATTTTGGGGATTATCCCGAAATCCCAAGCCAATCGGAACATTTATAGTTAACAGTGGCGGTGCTTGCGGATTGGTTGCACTAAACTCAAGCCCATTGTCGAATAGGAAACTATTCGCCGTAGTCCCCAAAAATGAACCACCAATATTCAAACTGGCATTTGGTCCAAAAATAATCCCTGCTGGATTGAGTAAAAATAAGTTAGCTGGGTTAAGTGTCCTTATCAAACCGTCAATATTAGAAACAGAACCACCTGTCACCCGACTGAT
Organism: Brasilonema octagenarum UFV-OR1; assembly: GCF_963888615.1. NCBI lineage: Bacteria > Bacillati > Cyanobacteriota > Cyanophyceae > Nostocales > Scytonemataceae > Brasilonema > Brasilonema octagenarum. Next base: position 3,226 of record NZ_CAWPKW010000172.1, read on the forward strand.
AATGTTTTGTATATTTGCTGCATTGTTGAAGGTTGCCGAACCACCATTAGGAACAGAAAATTCTTTGAAGCTGTGAAAAAGGTTTGTTCCTCTTGTTGTTCCGTCATTGATGTTGAAATTTTTGCCATCAGGAGTGACGATAACTGTGGTGGATGCAGTTCCATCAGAAGTCACTTGTTGGGCTGTGACGGTGTTTATAGAAGTCAAACCCCCAATGGCGCATAGGGGTGAAGTGATAAAAAAGAGCCAATACGCTTTAAGGATGCTACGCAATGCTCCAAAGGAGTCAACCCAAGAGGGCGAACGCCAATTATGTTTCATAAATTTTAAATAGTTGTTTCTCTTCTCAAAAGGATTCTAATGGAGAAGGTGTTTCTTAAGAAATCAAAGTTAACTATTTAACACAATTAGCAGGCTTGAGGAGGACAACAAGGGGAGGAGAGGATAAGGGTGAAAATGTCAAGCATAAGGACTGGTGGTAGCTTCAAAAATTTGTTGTGCAGTTAAGTTTAACTCTGAAAATGTTAGAGACTGAATGCGCTCATCACCCCGAAACTGATTAACCTGGTACTCACCTTCAACTAGGTTGTAAATAGAGATGGTTGGTTGTTTGGGATTACCGATAAACTTCCTCGCGCCGAGAGCAAGATAGTCTATAATCCAGTATTCAGGAATGCCAATTTGTTCATAATCAGCCAATTTTTTATAGTAATCATCTCTTCGAGAAGCCGCATTCGCGTCTACACGCCAGTTTGTACTAACAACTTCGACAACTAAAGGAATTGATGCGGCTTGAATAACGGTTGATTCCTTTTTCCACAGAGGTTCATTTACCAAATTAGAACGGTTTAGTATCAGCACATCTGGTGAATAAGCTGATTCATTTTCAGGTGGTTTGACTAGCACGGTTTTGGGGATGCCATAGGCTAGATTGAGGCGACTATATTCCAAAGTGAGTTTCTCAACTAAGAATAGGATAATTTCCTCATGTTCTCCTAGTGGTTGCGGCATTTTAACAATAACTCCATCATGCAGTTCATAACGCCCATCCTCTGGTTTCCACTTTGCAAATTCTTCAAATGTTACTAGTTTGCGTAAGGGTTGAGTCATTTTTCTCTCCCGTTCGTTCTCTTGTCAGGATACTCATTAGAGGATTTTGTTGCCAATCTCGATTAGCAAGCTTTGTGCGATCGCCTAGATTATATCTTGCACCATTCTCGATAACCTCAAGGTGGGCACTGCCGAAAACGTAAGAATAGGAGTTTGGTGCAAACGGTAAGCAGTGCCCACCCTACAGAAATTACTGGACGGACGAGATTGCTCGAAGATGTCAAAAAAATATCATTTCACACTCGCAACTTCTCGATTCAAAACTTGATTTAACTTCCCGCTACGATAACCTTCCAAATCTAATGTCACGTAAAGAAAACCAAACTCTTGAAATGCAGAAACAATTGATTGCAAATCAGTTTTTAAAACAAACTCTTTGATTTGTTGTGGCGGTAATTCAATTCGTGCTGTCTCTCCCTCAGAACGGACTCGCAAATTCTGATAACCCAACTTGCGTAAATAAATTTCTGCCCTACCGACTCGTTGTAATTTAGCGACGGTAATCTCTTCGCCGTAGGGAAAGCGTGAACTCAGACATGGTTGCGCAGGTTTCTCCCACCAAGGTAAACCGAGTTCTTGGGAAATTTGGCGGACTTGCGCTTTGGTGATACCGATTTCTGCTAAGGGCGATCGCGCACCTCTTTCTTTTGCTGCCTGAATTCCTGGGCGATAATCATGTAAGTCATCGGCGTTGACTCCATCCACCACATACGGATAACCCAACTCAATCGCTAAGGGTTTGAGGGTGTCGTGCAGTTCACTTTTGCAAAAGTAACAGCGGTTCACAGGGTTGGAAGTGTAATTGGGATTTTCCATCTCATGTGTTTGAATAATTTGATGACGAATCCCAATCGTCGCTGCTTGCAAGGAGGCGTCTTCCAACTCTTCGCTTAACAGTGAGGGAGACATAGCTGTGACAGCCAAAGCGCGATCGCCTAAAACATCATAAGCCACCTTGGCAACCAAAGTGCTATCCACTCCGCCAGAGTAAGCTATCAAAGCCTGCTCCATTTCTACAAACAATGCTTTTAATTTTTCAAGTTTTTCTGTTAGCATCATCTCCAATCTTGTCCAAATGATATCGCCCTCCATCAATTCCATTTTAGGTGGGCGATAAAGGAATAAGGGAAAAAGATACAGCAGTTACCAGTTACCAGTTACCAGTTACCAGTTACCAGCGATCAGTTATCAGTTGTCACTGTTCACTGTTAAGCGTTCCGTATTCCCTGTTAAGCGTTCCCTGTTAAGCGTTCCCTATTTCCTGCTATACAAGTTATGAATTTTAGATGTCAAAACTATGAATGCACAATTCGCTCAATTAATTGTTAACGGTATTGCTTTGGGTAGCATTATTGCTTTAGCATCTGTTGGACTTACTCTCACTTACGGGATTTTACGGTTATCTAACTTTGCTCACGGTGACTTTTTAACGTTGGGAGCTTATTTGACGCTGCTTGTTAATAGCTTTGGTGTTAATATTTGGCTGTCTATGGTAATAGCTGCAATTGGCACAGTAGCAGCAATGCTGTTGTCGGAAAAGTTGCTATGGTCTCATATGCGCTCTATCCGTGCCAGTTCCACCACTCTTATTATTATCTCTATCGGGCTTGCCTTATTTCTTCGTAATGGCATAATCCTTATCTGGGGCGGTAGTAACAAAACTTACGATTTGCCCGTGGTTCCGGCTATGGATATTCTGGGTGTAAGAGTACCCCAAAATCAATTGTTGGTTTTGTTCCTAGCTGTTGCAGCAATTGTTGCATTACATTACATTTTACAAAACACCAAAATTGGCAAGGGAATGCGAGCAGTTGCCGACGATTTAGATTTAGCTCGGGTTTCTGGTATTAATGTAGACAAAATTATTTTATGGACTTGGGTAATTGCTGGTACTCTGACATCCTTGGGTGGAAGTATGTACGGCTTGATTGGAGCCGTGCGACCAAATATGGGATGGTACTTGATTTTACCTTTATTTGCCTCAGTTATTTTAGGAGGAATTGGCAACCCTTACGGTGCGATCGCAGGAGCTTTTATCATTGGTATTGCCCAAGAAACGAGTACTGTATTGCTGGGTGCTCAGTATAAACAAGGCGTAGCACTGTTGCTCATGATTTTAGTGTTGCTTGTTCGTCCCAAAGGTTTGTTCAAAGGTACGATTTGAGAAATTAAGTAGCGATCATGAACGCAACCCGCGTGTTACCTCACCCTGGCTTTGGCTTACGCCAAAACCTCCCCTCTCCTTTATAAGGAGAGGGGTGCCCGTCATAGGGCGGGGTGAGGTTAAATCAAGACCGAATCAAAGCACTTAAACATTCTACATATCTTAATTGGTGTACGGAATTTCTGACGACTACTTAATACCCATCAATCCAACCCGCGTGTTACCTCACCCCGGCTTTGGCTTACGCCAAAACCTCCCCTCTCCTTTATAAGGAGAGGGGTGCCCGATAGCGTAGCGTGCCGTTAGGCA
>NZ_CAWPKW010000173.1:0-6793 GCF_963888615.1 Brasilonema octagenarum UFV-OR1
AGACTTGTAGACTAATTGACGACGGAATTCGTAGAATCCTAAATCAGAGATTGCTCCTGACTCCCGTCGGCTGATGCTCTCTTAAGCCTGACTCCTGACTTTTGAATTCTGCTATATCATCACCATTAAGGATGTTGTCATTCACCAAGCGCTAGACACTCACGCCACCATCAAACCTCAGCAAAAGCGCTTCAGAAATTATCGTTTGAGGAAGTTTCCCAGTTTCTTTGACCAATTCCTCCAATACAACTCCCGCCTCTTGATCATAACTTTTCCCACTTTCCCAATACCGTCGCCCATTCTTATCCATTTTCCAGACACTGACTTCTTCCTCTTGCGCCAGTAGTTCGCGCTCCATTTTCCGCATCAGCTTTACGTCGTCCATCTTGGCTTGCACAGCTTCTTGAGTCACTTCATCACCAGTAGCCGTAAAGTAATCTCGTACAGGTTCCATCATGGGTGTAACTAGCTGAAGCGCCATGATTGTCCCAACCTGCCATAACACCAATGGCAACCGAACAAGCTTTATCCGTTTCTTCGCGTCGCGTTCTGTTAAACCGTTTTTTTGCAAATACTCTTGCCACTTGCGCTTGTTCTTGCCGCACTCTTGCTTCTTATCCGCCAATTGCTGTGCTATCTGCCGACTTGCATCCGCCTCTATCTCAAGCAGTTGCTGAATTGTAGGATTTTTTTGTAAATTTTCTTTAGAAGCGATCGCAGTTGAGTCAAAATTTGTTATCATGACTTTAGTTAAATTGATAAGTTTACTGAACAAAAGCGCTCAAGTTTGCAAGACAGCGGGCGCTTTTGTTTTTTGTATTATACCATGCTTTTATAATCAAAAAGCACAAGAAATATAAATTTAAGTCGTATTTCTCAGGTTTATTTTTGTTACAAAACCCCCATATTTAGCTGCACATTCAATGCGCGTGATTTACCCAACTTCAAAAATGCTGGATACTACCAAAGAGCCATAACATCAATAGCAACTAAACAAGCTTTATCGTTTATTTGCGTCGCTTTCTATCAAATCCTTTTCCAAATCCTCTTGTTACTTGCGGTTATTCTTGCATCTTCTGGGCTAATTCCTCTGCTATCCGCTGCCTTGCAAGCGCCTGCAGTTTAAGCAGTTCCTTGATTGGAAGATTTTTTATAAGATTATTCATATGAATGAGCTTAATCTCGGAAAAACTTTATTTCATAGTTTTAGTTAATCAATAATCACTAAACAAAAGCGCCCTCAGATTTTAAAACTTTGAGCGCTTTTGTGTTTGTATTTTACCATGCTTATATAATTCCAAAGCACAATAAATATAAATTTATGTCCTATTTCCTAGGTTTATTTTTGTTAGAAAACGCCTTGAGTTGGGGATTGAAATCCAACTCAAGCTGTCTTGAATTTTGAATGAGCGAATTTTGAATTGTTATTTCCCCATCTTTCGCTTCATTTGTTCTAACTCTTCCTCAGTTTCCCACCGGCGAAACTTCTCCTCTAAATCGTCATGTCCACTAAAAGAGCCGCTAGTCGCACCCCACCAACCGCTAGTTTCTGAGGGCTGCTGCGCCTTAGTTTTAGCACGGGCTGTTTGAGCTTGGGCTGCTTTGGCTTGCACTTCCTGTCGCCGTTGTTGAATTTTGCGCAATAGTTCCTTGGCTTGGGTGATGCGTTCTTTGACTCCTTGCATTTGTCCCCAAAGCTGGTTTCCTTCGCGCAACAGTGCGGCTTCTCGTTGTGCTGCAGCCGCGGCTAAGTCCTGTCTATTCAGAGATTTTGCCTTTTCTACACGGATATGCCACCTTTGGATTTCTTGAGCTGTGGAGAGAATTTGTTCTTGCGATCGCTTCTCCTGCAATTGTAAATCTGCAATGAGCTTCAATGTGTCTTCCTCTTGCTCGCGCAGCTGCTCCAACAGCGCTTCCAACTCCAAATGCGGATTATTACGCAAGAATTCCTCCAAACGGTTTTCCAAAAACCGATTAAAATCGTCAAATAAGCCCACTGCTAGAACTCCAGAGGTTAGGTGCTTTTTTCATTGTAGTAATTATTCAAGCACCAATTGGCAGCTTGATGACAAACTTAGCACCTTGTCCGGGTGCTGAAACACACGTCAATTGTCCGCCACAGTTGTTGATAATTTGATAACTAATCGACAAACCCAAACCTGTACCATAACCGACAGGTTTCGTGGTAAAGAAGGGATCAAAAATCATTGAGCATGTCTTCTGCGTCATACCTGGTCCATTGTCAGCAATTTGGATCACAACATAATCAAAATCTAAGACTTCCGTTTTGATCCAAATACATGGATTCCACTCAAAGGTAGGCTGGTCGTTTATCGTTGACTTGAGATTGCTGCGAAGGGAATCAATTGCATTAGTCAGAATATTCATAAACACCTGGTTCAACTGTCCAGCATAGCATTCTATTTCAGGCAGGTGACCGTACTCTTTTATAACTGTGATCTTCGGATACTCTGATGTACCTTTTAGGCGGTGTCCAAGGAGTAACAGTGTATTTTCAAGATTCTCGTGAATATTCACCGCTGTTTTCTCGGTTTCCTCAACCCGTGAGAAGTTCCGCAATTGTAAGACAATTTGGTGAATGCGCTCAGATCCAATTGTCATTGAGGACATAAGTTTGGATACGTCTTCCTCAATGAAGTTGAAGTCAATCGCCGTCGTTGCAGCTTCAATTTCCACCACTGGATTGGGATAGTATTTATGGTAAAGTTTAATTAGGCTTAGCAAATCTTTTGTGTATTGATTGGCGTAGGGCAAATTAGCATAGATAAAATTGAGTGTATTGTTAATTTCATGGGCAATACCCGCAACTAAATGACCCAAACTGACCATTTTTTCGTTGTGCATCAGTTGGGTTTGTGTATGAGTGAGTTCTTTTAAAGCTTGGTCTAGCTGCTGATTTTTTTGAGTGATTCGACGAGTCAAAAGCCGTTGCTCTAATTGCGCCACCACTTGACGACTGAGAGTTTGTAGTGCTTCAATTTGTTGTTGTTCAAGTTGACGCGGTACAAAGTCGAGTACACAGAGTGTACCTATCGAATAATTTTCTTCTGTGATCAGGGGTATTCCTGCATAAAACCGAACGTGAGGCGGTGAGACAACGACTGGATTCTTGGCAAATGGTGGATCAGCTAAAGTGTCTGGAATGATTAACGTATCACCTTTTTGGACAGTATATGGGCAGAAACCAGCCTCAAGTGGGGCATTCGTAATTTCCATACCAACCTTTGATTTGAACCACTGTCGGTATGCATCTACAAAAACAATTAACGCCACTGGGGTTTGACAAATCTGTGCTGCCAATTTAGTCAAATCATCAAAGTCCGCTTCAGCAGGCGTGTCGAGTATTTCATACTGATAAAGTCTGTTTAGCCGTGCTGTTTCGTGTTCCACAGCAGCTAGTATCTTATCAGGTTGTTTCTGCATCGATTTTGGCAACGTGGCACTTTTGTGCTGATTATTCCATAAAATTACAAAACTTAATTCTAATTATAATGGTGTTAGCCAATAAGTAACATTTTCTACAACTTTATTTTGAAAGCCAAACTCAGTCAATTTCTCAGGTGGTAAACCTACATAAGTCCAATGGGGTATATCATTCTCTACAGTCCGATACCAGCCATATTGATTGAGAGCCTGTTTTTGGGCTTCAGTGGTGACTCTCAAATCAATAGCTAAGCCCCAAAGATGTTGTGATGCTCCAGGTGGTGCAACTAGACCAAGGATTTTTGTTTCTTTTCCTTGACGCACTTGTTCTAAAGTCTTATTATCTGCATATTTTTGCCAAAATCTCAAATTAGTGGCGAAACTGCGACTACAATCACTAGCACCATAACCTGATTTTAAAGGGATTTGTACTTGTGAACGTGCTTGGTCGAAAGCGTCTGCTGCTGACTTTTGTAAATAACACTGGCTCGTATTCTTCACTTGAGTTAGTGTTAAAGTCGATTGAAATTGTTTGGTTTCCTGGTCGTTAGTAAAGAGAACTTTTGGTGGAAGTTTAATTTGCGGATCTTGGTTGACAAATACTGAGCCATAAGCACGTAATAGTATATATTCAAATGTATGAGGAGTGGGAATTTTTAGTAAATTATTTGTAACTGCTGATAAGAATCTATCTTTTTCAGTTAAGTTTTGGTTGGGAGTAAATGGCTGACTGGGAGTTGGAGAGATGAGTGTTTGAGGAACATTTGTACAAGATTGAGTTAAGATTCTGTTATTCTCTAAAGATGGAGTACTGACACAATTTTTCAGGGTTGGAACATCTGCCATTAACTTGTCGCGGCTTATTCCATGACTTGCGACTAATGCACAAGAAAGAAAAGCAATCATCATGTAAAAAAAAGCCTTCTTTAAAAAAGTTTTTATTTTCATCTTCGCACTCGGTAGGTACATCCTCATTAAGGTTGCTATATTAGCTGTATATCACTCTGACTTGAAAATAGAACTCAGAACTCAGAACTCAGAACTCAGAAGAAAAGAGAAATTTTCATGTGTTCTGGTTCGGCAGTTCATGACGGCTAGTAAAAAGAAAAAACGTAGATAGAACAGAGTGATTTATCTGACATTTCCATATTCAGTTTTCAGCGATGCAAGCACTCTATCAGCTAATATTGAAATTGACTATATGCTTGTTTAAAGTATGACCATGCACACTATTGAATTCCAAGACGCTTATGATGTCATCGTCGTCGGTGCAGGTCACTCTGGTTGTGAAGCCGCCCTTGCTGCTGCACGCCTCGGCTGTCGAACTTTGCTGTTGACACTCAACTTGGATAAAATTGCTTGGCAACCCTGTAACCCAGCAGTGGGTGGTCCAGCGAAATCGCAGTTGACTCATGAGGTGGATGCACTCGGCGGAGAAATTGGCAAAATAGCAGATAGGACTTATTTGCAAAAGCGGATTCTCAATTCTTCGCGAGGACCTGCTGTTTGGGCGTTGCGTGCTCAAACAGATAAAAGAGAATATGCTGCGGTAATGAAAAATATTGTCGAGAACCAAGACAACTTAATCATCCGCGAAGGAATGGTCACAGATTTGGTGTTGGGCGCAAACGATGAAGTGGTTGGTGTTCAAACATATTTTGGTGTGGCGTTTGAGTGCAAAGCAGTTATCTTGACGACGGGGACGTTCTTGGGGGGACGGATTTGGGTTGGTAATAAGTCGATGGAGGCAGGACGCGCTGGAGAATTTGCTGCTGTCGGTTTGACGGAAACTCTCAATCGTTTGGGGTTTGAAACAGGACGACTGAAAACAGGAACCCCGGCACGAGTAGACAAACGGTCTGTTGACTACAGTAAGATGATTCCACAGCCTGGAGATGAAGATGTCCGTTGGTTTAGCTTTGACCCAGAAGTTTGGGTAGAACGGGAACAACTTCCTTGTCATATCACGCGCACGACACCTGAAACGCATCGCTTGATTCAGGAAAATCTGCAACTTTCACCAGTTTATGGCGGATGGGTGGATGCCAAAGGACCACGTTATTGTCCGAGTATAGAAGATAAGATAGTCCGCTTTGCTGATAAGGAAAGCCACCAAATTTTTATTGAACCTGAAGGAAGAGATATCCCGGAACTGTATATTCAAGGGTTTTCTACAGGATTGCCGGAAAATTTGCAACTCCACATGTTACGGAGTCTGACTGGGTTGGAAAAGTGCGTTATGCTCCGCCCAGCTTATGCAGTTGAGTATGATTATTTACCCGCAACTCAGTGTTATCCCACGCTGATGACGAAAAAGGTAGAAGGGCTGTTCTGCGCTGGACAGATTAACGGCACAACAGGATACGAAGAAGCGGCAGCTCAAGGGCTTGTTGCTGGAATTAATGCAGCTCGCTTTGCTCGCGGTCAAGAAATGATTGTTTTTGCCCGTGAGCAAAGTTACATCGGTACACTGGTTGATGACTTGTGTACCAAAGATTTACGGGAACCTTACCGTATGCTCACGAGCAGGTCTGAATATAGATTGATACTTCGTTCTGATAATTCCGACCAGCGGTTGACACCATTAGGACGGGAAATCGGCTTAATTGATGACCGACGTTGGGAACTTTTTACTCGCAAGCAAGAAAAGATTGCAGCGGAAAAAGAACGGTTGTATGGGACACGGGTGAAGGAACATGATGAAATTGGGCAGGCGATCGCCCAAACCACACAACAAGCAATCAAAGGTTCGATTACCCTAGCTGACTTGTTACGCCGTCCGGGATTTCATTACGTAGATCTCAACACATACGGACTGGGAAACCCCAATCTTGAACGTGCGGAAAAAGAAGGTGCAGAAATTGACATCAAGTATTCTGGCTACCTGCAAAGGCAACAAAATCAGATAGACCAAATTGCCCGTCAAGCACACCGCCAGTTACCTGCAGACTTAAACTACCAGGCGATTGAAACTCTTTCTAAAGAAGCGCGGGAAAAACTGACCAAGGTTAAACCATTGACAATAGGGCAAGCAGCTCGTATTGGTGGGGTGAATCCAGCGGATGTGAATGCTTTATTAATTTATCTAGAATTGCATAAAACCAAATCTGGGAAGGAATTTTCGGTGTTAGCTTGAAAACAATTCCAAAAGAGGGAGTATAGTTATAAGTGAAATATGAAGAGACTAGTATCGGTGATGACATGAAATTAACACCGTGACATCATTCGCAGTCTCCATATTCAATCAGAATCTCAAATCTACCTGAAATCTACTCGTGATATTTAACAGTGAACAGTGAACAGTAAACAGTGAACAGTGAACAGTGAACAGTGAACAGTGAACAGT
>NZ_CAWPKW010000174.1:0-6745 GCF_963888615.1 Brasilonema octagenarum UFV-OR1
CCCCTCAAGAAATTCTCTAATTTGCTTTGCCCAGGGGGTCGGCTCGCTTTTGAACTCAACGCCGTCGGAGATGGCAACCAGCAGCAGTCGCTGTCTATTGAAGGGACTCCCAAAGTGTCCACTTGAAACGAGAGTTGCTTCCAGTCGGTATCCGGCTGCTGCCAATCGGTCACAGATGTAGTTGCAGTACATTCTTTCGCTTCCTGGTCGGTATCTACAACTGAGGAGTCCTGGCACATTCTCAATGGCTGCAAAGCTGGGACGGATTTTAGTGATGATGTTGAGCACTGCGGGGAAGCAGTCCCGTTCATCATCTGCTCCAAGCCGCTTTCCCTGGATACTAAAGGGGGGACAAGGCGGTGAGGCGCTAATAACGTCAACTCGCTCTGTGCCGATTCCTCCAGTGACGGCAAACTCCTTAACGTCCCCGTAGTTGGGCACTCCTGGGTATCTTTTACTGAGGATACTTGAGCAATAATCATCTGTTTCGGCGACTCCGATGAGGTCGAAGTTGAGATAGGCTCCTGCGAGTGGGAAACCTCCGCCCACTCCGCTGCACAAGTCGAGTTGTGTAAGCTTTCCCATTGTCTATGTGCCTCTTCATACTCTTCGATTGTTTTATAGTCGTCTGGGTCAGGTGGTTCATGGGAGTCATCAAAGAAGATGCTGACTTGCCCTGAAGCATCTACCTTATGAGGTGGATTCTCGCCGAAGTGCAACGGGTTCCATCGGTCGCTTTCTTCTTCTGCTTTTGCTACTTTTGTCACCTTTACGGGGAAGACCTCCGGTCTCGCTGCGCTAACGCAGTCGCCTGACGCCACATTCTACCCTGCGGGAAGGCGTTCCGCCTACAACGGGGGGAACCCCCGCACAGAAGTGGCACATGAGGGAGACCCTACCAAGAGCGCGCTTACTCACCGTAAGGCGTGGCGTTACCCATAGGGTTTACAACAGTTCCCTGTAAGGATGGACAGTTTGTTCTTTGAGCAGGTTTTGAAAACAGTTGTATTCAGACATCCAAACAGTGAATTTCCGTAAGTAAAACCTCTATAGCAACAAAAGTGAAGCATACTGACACAGACGTGTAAGGACTGCTTCCCTTCGATTCCTCTAAAGATCCTTAGACTTTCGTGCTAGTCAAAAGCGCAACTCTTCCAAAGCAAAGGTAAAATTTCTTTATTGCAAAGTTTTCCTTATATATAAGGTGAAGCTGATAGCAAAAAACCAGGGTGTTCCATTTAATAAGTCATTTCTCGGTTATGTCCAGTTCAGCAATAGATAATGAGAATAGAAATCTTGTGTCTTAAATGGTAAATCCGATTGTTCAAACCTTAATGACAGATGAGACTCACCACGGTCTGCCTTTACAAGTTACGCAGTTAGTTCTGGATTTTGTGTACAGAATTTCCTTTTTATCAATCTTGTGTATACGTAATCACTTAAACTTACTCCGAAAAGACAATTTTGAAGGCGGTAATAGTTGGTTATACCAACGGTTGAGAAACGTGTATTTTTTAAATTTATACCATAAAAAATCTGTGTGCGGATCGGAGAGCGAAAAAAAAACCTCTAGCTCTAGTCGTAAAATAAACGTCCAATGTCAGCCACAATCTCGAACACGGAGATATGATTGGGGATACCAGGGGTATACTGAGCCAAATTGGCTAAATAGTAGTGAAGATATTAATGTCTGGTGGAAGTTATACAGGTCAATTTTCGGTAAATATAGGTATACTTCACTAGAATTAGCTATGCGACTGGATGCTTTAATGCCTAAGCCGATAGCAAACTTTCTACCTCCAATCTTACCAAGGCTGGAAGTTGAAAGAAACATAAACAAAAATGCCATAGATTATGGCGACCTCGCGTCAAACTATAGTTGACTCTCAGGTGAATAACACCATAAAAAGTCGTTTATCTACATGCTCGCAACTCCGATGACACTTGATAATAACCAAGGGCTTACCTATAAAAACTCCCAGTCTCCCGGACAGCAGGGGTTATCGCTGGCAATCAACTCGACCAATCCCTTTAATAATACTGGGGTAAACTATGGGCAAAACCATGACACCAAGAAGATTGCTAGTGAAGAAACACGAATGGGTGATATTGTTCCTGGTCGAGTCGCCAATATTAAAGTAATTGGTGTGGGTGGTGGCGGTAGTAATGCTGTTAACCGCATGATTGCGTCTGATGTAATTGGCGTAGAGTTTTGGTCAATTAACACTGATGCACAGGCTCTGACTTTAGCATCTGCTCCCGCTCGCTTGCAAATTGGACAGAAACTTACGCGGGGTTTAGGAGCCGGTGGTAACCCTGCTATTGGTCAAAAAGCTGCTGAAGAATCACGCGACGAAATCGCCAAGGCTTTAGAGGGTGCTGACTTAGTCTTTATCACTGCTGGTATGGGAGGAGGTACTGGTACTGGTGCAGCTCCGATTGTTGCTGAAGTGGCAAAAGAAATGGGCGCTCTCACTGTCGGCGTGGTGACGCGTCCATTTATCTTTGAAGGGCGTCGCCGCACCAGTCAAGCAGAGCAAGGTGTTGAAGGTCTAAAAAGTAGAGTGGATACACTCATCATTATCCCCAACAATAAGCTTTTGGAAGTCATCCCAGAGCAGACACCTATGCAGGAAGCTTTTCGCTATGCAGATGACGTGCTACGTCAAGGGGTACAAGGTATTTCAGATATCATCACAATTCCTGGTTTGATTAACGTTGACTTTGCCGATGTACGCGCTGTTATGGCGGATGCGGGATCAGCATTGATGGGGATTGGCATTGGCTCAGGAAAATCAAGAGCTAGAGAAGCAGCAATTGCTGCCATTTCTTCGCCGTTACTAGAGTCTTCAATTGAAGGAGCTAGAGGTGTTGTTTTTAACATTACTGGTGGTAGTGACCTGACCTTGCATGAAGTAAACGCCGCAGCAGAAACAATTTATGAAGTTGTTGATCCCAACGCCAATATTATTTTTGGAGCAGTGATTGATGATCGGCTCCAGGGTGAGGTCAGACTTACCGTAATTGCCACAGGATTTACAGGTGAAGTACAAGCTGCACAACAACAAAACGCCAATCAAGGACGGGTTGTCTCACCAGCAGCAACAAGGCGACCAATGCCACAGCCACAGTCACAGCCACAGCCACCAGCAGCTAATCCTCCAACGCCGATCACCGAACCCAAAGAAAAACCAGGACTAGACATACCGGGTTTTCTCCGTAACCGACGCACACCCCGTAATTAAGAAATTATGAACTTATCGATGGGATCAGGGTGAAAAATTTTATATGGCTGATCATTCATTAAGTCTTAGTTGGAGGGTTTTGCAATCTGCTGAAAAAGTCTCAACTTTGGACGAAAAGTCATCCCCAACTTTATGGAGGAGATAGAGGAACCTGGGCGCGTGCACACAGCACCGCCCTAGTGGGAACGGGCAAGCCTTACGGGTATCGGGTATCTCCTGGGCGCACTAACGCACGCACCCAGGCGAATCAACACGCAAAGCGTATGCCTGCGGCACGCTTTGCGCTTATGGAAACAAGAGCGTTGTTACCAGTGGCGTGGACTGGTGTTTATTGCTGTAGTGGTTCATCAATTGAGAATGCACTTGAGCAATTTTGTCGAGCTTTGACTTATTGTCGAGCTTTGACTTATTTGAACGGTTTATGGCAATGGTTATGATTGATCATTTTTTTGCCCGCTCAACCCATTGAATTACCTGATGACCAATACGAGTGCCGTCAAACCGATCTATCTCACGCACTCCGGTAGGACTTGTGACGTTGACTTCGGTCAGGTAACCACCGATCACGTCAATGCCGACAAAAATTAAGCCATCTTTGCGTAAGGTTTCAGCGAGTTGGGTGCAAATTTCATACTCTCTTGGAGTGATATCAGTTTGGGCAACCGTACCACCTGTTGCCATATTATTACGAAAGTCGCTGCCAGATGAAAGGCGATTGAGGGCACCGATTGGCTCGCCATTGAGCAGGATAATCCGCTTGTCTCCGTCTTTTGCCTCCGGTAAGTAGGTTTGTACCATAACTGGAACTTGACCTTGGAGAGTACTGAGTTCAATTATAGAATTGAAGTTGCGATCGCCTCCTTCTAAAATTAAAATCCCTTCTCCGGCTTTATTCCCCAGTGGTTTGAGTACCGCTCTTCCTTGAGCCTCTACAAATTGCCTAATCAACTGCTTCTGTGGAGTAACAATAGTTTCTGGAATCGCTTTGGTAAACTGAAGGGCATACATTTTTTCATTTGCCGCCCGAATTCCTGAAGGACTGTTGATAACCAAAGTTTTGTTTTGGTCTATGTAGTCCAGAATGTACGTAGCATAAAGATAAGCAACTGTGACAGGTGGATCTGTCCGCATAAAGACGGCATCCAGTGTTTCTAGGCAAACAAGGGTACGGCTACTCAACTTGTACCAAGGATTAGCTGCTTGATAACGTCCTTCTACCAACTGCACGGGTATAAGTTCCACTCTTTCTAAGAGCGCCCAAGCTTTGCCTTCCACCACACTGAGTTGATTGACTTGAGTTACCCAAATTTCATGTCCTAGAATTTGCGCTGCTTCCATCAGAGCAACACTTGTGTCGTGACACGGATCAAGTAGATGGATAGGATCAATGATAAAAGCCAGTTTCACACTTTCTGCCTCAATTGCCAAAAAATTCTTCTAAGGTTGTTCCATTTAGATTATGCCCTTAAGAGTTATAACTGACCAAACAAAGAACTCAGGAATTACCAACTCAGTAGTTATGGGGGATGAATAGCAAACAGGATACAAGCCTAACTGTGTTCTGCGTTCTTCTTTATTTTTCTTAACTCTAATGACTTTTATGTCAACTTATACAGTTTTGCTCGACGCTAGTAGCTCATCCAGCTTACCTTGATCTTCTAAGGCATAAATATCATCACAACCGCCAACGTGATAGTCGTTGATAAAAATTTGTGGTAAAGAGCGCCTGCCATTTGCTCTTTTAGCCATAAGATTGCGTGCAGCTTCATCTCCATCAATGCTGTATTCTGTATAATTTACCCCCTTGTTTGCCAGCAAATTTTTGGCTTGAATACAATATGGACAAGTTCTCCAGGTATAAATTTCTACTTTTGCAGTCATAAGTTCCTCAAGTTTTATTAATGTTTTTTAATTTTAAGACAATAATCTTTTTGTGGCTGTATATGCTTTCACTTGTGTTTGCTCTGCCAATTAGGTGCACTCGTTGTCTTTTTTAGGCAAATTCAAATTCTGAATGTAGTAATACTTCTAAAAGTTTGTGTAAAGTAAAGCTTTAGAATATCTTATTTTTTAGTTAATAAACTGCTCTTAAAATGACATCGCTGTCTGCTCACAAAAAAGCCAAAGCCCTTAAACCCAGTAGCCGTCGCCCTGCTAAAGAACTCTGTAGCGAGTGCGGTTTGTGCGATACATACTATATTCACTATGTCAAACAAGCTTGTGCTTTTATTAATCAGCAAATAGATAAACTCGAAGAACAGACGCACACTCGCGCTCGAAATTTCGACAATTCTGACGAGTTGTACTTTGGTGTGCATCAAGACATGATGGCGGCGCGGAAAAAGGAGCCTGTTCCTGGTGCTCAATGGACGGGAATTGTTAGTACCATCGCCATCGAAATGTTGAATCGCGGTATTGTTGAAGGTGTCGTTTGCGTGCAAAACACGAAAGAAGACCGCTTTCAACCGATGCCCATCATTGCCCGTACGCCAGAGGAAATACTGGCAGCACGAGTCAATAAACCAACACTCTCACCAAATTTATCCGTCTTGGAACAAGTGGAAAAATCAGGAATGAAGCGGCTGTTGGTGATTGGTGTTGGTTGCCAAATTCAGGCATTACGAGCCGTCGAAAAACAACTAGGCTTAGAAAAACTTTACGTTTTGGGTACACCTTGTGTCGATAATGTCAACCGTGCAGGACTGCAAAAATTCTTAGAAACAACCAGCAAATCACCTGACACGGTAGTGCATTACGAATTCATGCAAGACTTCCGGGTTCATTTCAAACACGAAGACGGCTCAACCGAAACGGTGCCTTTCTTTGGGCTAAAAACCAATAAACTGAAAGATGTGTTTGCCCCCTCCTGTATGAGTTGCTTTGATTACGTCAATTCTCTAGCAGATTTGGTCGTAGGTTACATGGGGGCACCTTTTGGGTGGCAATGGATTATGGTGAGAAATGAAACAGGTCAACAGATGCTGGACTTGGTGACAGATCAACTAGAAACTGGGCCAGTTATGTCAAAGGGCGATCGCACAGCCGCAGTCCAACAAAGTATACCCGCCTACGATAAAGGCGTTACCCTCCCGATGTGGGCGGCAAAATTAATGGGTGTCGTCATCGAAAAAATTGGCCCTAAAGGTTTAGAATACGCTCGTTTTTCTATTGATTCTCACTTCACCCGCAACTATTTGTATGTGAAGCGGAATCATCCAGATAAATTAGATGCACACGTTCCAGGATTTGCCAAGCGTATCGTTGAGCAGTATAAGTTACCAGAGTAAAAAGACAAAAGTAGCCGACTAAGAAGCTAGCTATAATTCTCGATAGTCTCTTAAGCGATCCAGCAGAACTGGTGACAGCAAAGCTTGAGTTTACTCAAAGTGAGTTGCAATGGGTATTTCAGGCGTAGAATTTGATGTGGGCAAAAAGAACTCATCCTTATGGCAACAAAATTTCCAAAATTTAGCCAGGATCTAGCACAAGATCCGACTACG
>NZ_CAWPKW010000175.1:0-6741 GCF_963888615.1 Brasilonema octagenarum UFV-OR1
CCGTGAGAGCGGAAACCCTCATCAAGCACTGGTCTCACCAAATAAAACCGGATTCATATAGTAAGCATGTAACTAAGTTTACTCATTTAATGAATAAATTCTATAGACTTATTGAAACTTCTTTTCTATTAGTTATTCACCTTAGTAATTGGTTTAACAAAACAGCACTGAAAGTTTATCTGAACTTCAAGAATAAAAAATCTAAGTTTCGTTATGAAAGAGCTAAAGTTTTGTTAAGATGCAAATGCTAGTCTCCTATGAACGAAAAATGCCAATCACGGTGTGAAGAAAGAAATAGGTACTAGCACTCTATAAGTTCGGGAGACAAAACAATGACTAGTTATATTTTTTTCGATGAAGCCCTTCAAATGCTCGTAAACGCCTTCTTGGGTTCGGTACTCCTACTTATGGTCTTTTCTGGCTTAGGTTTGGCACTTATCGAAACTATGGAAAAAACAGGTATTCGCCTAGACACCAGACGACTTCACTAAGAGTCGTCTTTCTGTAGAGGCTATCAGCACAGGGGCTTTGGTAAGGTAAGGTTGGGTTGATAAGAAGTCAAAAATTTATTATTTGTCGAAAACCATTAAGTTTGAGTGTTCGCTAGCAAGAAATCTTGGGAACACTGAAACATATAGAAGTCTCACAGCGTCGCACAATGACTTCCCAAGTACGAGTAAGTGTATCGCGATCAAGACGCTAGCAATGGAGTAAACTGTAATGGGTCTATTCGACAAAATGTTTGGTGGAGAAAGCCAAGTTCAAGAAGCACTGAGTCAACCGGAAGCAATCGCAGCAATTGCTTTGGCTGCTACAGCCTCAGATGGAAACCTCTCTGATGAGCAGGCACGTGGTATTTTATCAGTGCTGTCGGGTATGAAGCTTTTCAGATATTATTCCAACGATGAAATAAACAGGATGTTTGAGAAACTCCTGAATATTCTCAAGTGGGAAGGCATAAATGCTTTGTTTCATTCAGCCAAAGAATCTTTACCATACGACTTGCGAGAAACAGCTTTTGCGATCGCCACCGATTTGGTTTTAGCCGATGGAGTTTCTCCTCAAGAAGAGCTTGAGTTTTTAAACGATTTGTCTCAAGATTTGGGAATCTCTGGTTATATCGCTATACAAATTGTGCAAGTGATGTTGGTCAAAAATCGGGGATAGCTCACCCCGCCCCAAAGCCCAACGGTAAAGCCAATTGCCTGCTTTGGGAAATCCTCAAAGCAGCACGTTTAGCATTTGAACTCTCCTGGCTTTGAAAAAACCAGGATTCTAGACTGTTGTTACGCTTAACGCTTAACAGGAAACACGAAACAGGGTTGAAAATCTCGTGATGCCCGTATTTTCTCATTAGTTCATGTCCTAATCTACCTGGCAACGGCTATACCTTTTCAATGTTTTAAAGTTGTTTTGATTCTAAATTTAATAAAAACATATAAAAATTTTACATTTCTTAACTTTATATTGTCAGCAAATTTGGATGAGGAGGGAAGGAGGGTTCCCTACACCCAGCCTACGGCACTCAGCGCCCCGTAGGGGTAAAGCAGCCGACGACATGGCACGATCAACCGCTAACGCCGGGGGGAGTATCCCCCCGGCAGACTTTGGCGCTCTTGCAACACACCCTTACCCCCGCACCCGTTGCGGCATTAACTGGGCTGTCTTGTTGAATTTCAACGAGAAATTTTGGAATCCAAAAGCTCTAAGTGTTATGCTGTAAGGCATTTGATTTGCATACTACTAGTACAATAAAGGCGGAAATAAAGCTACGATTCAAAATTAGCGAAAAGCTTATAATGTAAGCTTTTTGAATTTTGTTAGCGCAGCGGGACGCAGTCCATTTCTGCTGCTTGCGAATTCCAAAGCAGCGGTACTAGGTGGCTAGACAACCTGCTAGCACCGATTTTCTTGGCGACTTCACTCTGAATTTTGGATTTTGAATTGCTTATGCCTTTCTCTGCCACCATTAGCCAACTGATTGAAGTTCTTTGTGCCGAAGCAGCAAACTTATCTGAAGCTGCTTTGGCAAATTTCAGCAGTGGAATTGAAACAGATTCCCGTATACTCAGCAGGGGTGAAGTATTCGTGGCTTTACGCGGTGAAAAGTTTGATGGACACGATTTTGTGCCAATGGCAATAGAAAAAGGTGCAATGGCTGCGATCGTTGATTTTGAATACGAGAATTCTAAATTTCCCGTCTTACAAGTCAAAGACACGCTCGAAGCATATCAAAAAATTGGTAGGTGGTGGCGTGAACAGTTTTCTATTCCAGTGATTGGGGTTACGGGTTCTGTGGGTAAAACCACAACCAAGGAACTCATTGCTGCTACTTTATCAACACAAGGAACAGTCCTCAAGACTTATGGAAATTACAATAACGAAATTGGCGTGCCAAAAACACTGTTGCAATTGAGCGCAGAACATGATTTCGCCGTTATTGAAATGGCGATGCGGGGAAAGGGGCAAATTGCTGAACTGACAGAAATCGCGCGTCCGACTATTGGTGTCATTACTAATGTGGGAACTGCGCACATTGAGTTACTGGGTTCAGAGGAGGCTATTGCTCAGGCAAAATGTGAGTTACTGGCTCAAATGCCCAAAGATGGTGTGGCAATCCTCAATTATGATAATCCGCTATTGATGGAAACAGCAGCGAGAGTTTGGCAAGGAGAAGTTTTGACTTATGGCTTTTCTGGTGGCGATATTCATGGCAATTTGATTGATAGTGACACCTTGGAAGTGACAGGAATGCAATTGCCTTTACCATTGCCAGGACGGCACAACGCAAGTAACTTTTTGGCAGCTTTAGCGGTGGCAAAGGTGCTGGGTATTGATTGGTCGTGTTTGAAATCGGGTGTGAGGGTTGATATGCCGGGGGGGCGATCGCAACGTTTTACTTTACTCAATGATGTGGTAATCTTAGATGAGACTTATAATGCTGCACCAGAAGCTATGCAAGCGGCGTTACATTTATTAGCAGAGACACCAGGAAAACGACGGATTGCTGTCTTGGGTGCAATGAAGGAATTGGGAGAGCGATCGCACCAGTTACATCAGCAAGTAGGAGAAACGGTGCGAAATTTAAATTTAGATGCTTTATTAGTATTGGTGGATGGAGAAGATGCTTTAGCCATAGCCAAGAGTGCCGAAGGTATTTCTCAGATGTGTTTTACAACTCATGCAGATTTAGTTGCCTCTTTAAAGACTTTTGTACAAGAAGGTGATAGGATTCTTTTTAAGGCAGCGCATTCAGTGGGACTAGATAAAGTGGTAAATCAGTTCCGTACAGAATTTGCTAAAGAAATTTTGTAGTTCTTAGCTGATGACTAATTGCGAATTGTGAATCGTGCGATTAGCAAATAGCGATTAACAAATAATAATTACTTAAGTGATGAACATTAATCTACCGCTAGAAACACAACGTCTTATTCTCAGGGATTTGACAAAATCAGATTGGGAAGGAATTCATAACTACGCCTGTGATCCAGAAGTTGTTCACTATCTGCCGTTTGGTCCTAATAGTGAAGAAGATACCAAGTTATTTTTGCAAACACAAATTAAATTACAACGCCAACAACCCCGTCGGCATTTTACTTTAGCAATTACTTTAAAAGATGACAAACAATTCATTGGTACCTGTCGCCTTTCGATAACAAATCCAGACAAGCTAGAAGGTTCAATTGGATATAGCTTAGATAAGCAATATTGGGGGCAAGGATATGCAACCGAAGCTGCAGGAAAAGTCTTACACTTTGGTTTCCAGCAACTCAATATGCATCGGATTTTTGCAACGTCTAACCCGAAAAATACTCTCTCAATGCGAATTTTGGTAAAAATCGGGATGCGACAGGAGGGGTATTTGCGAGAGTATGAATGGGTTAAGGGTGAGTGGCAAGATTCGTTGCTGTATGCGATCGTTGATCGTGAATGGATACAGATGCAGATTCGCAATTTCAACTGAAGTTTTAAGAGGGAAAAGGGAGCAGCCAAGCACCCGAGCACCCGAGCGCTTGGCTGCACCCCTGCTGCCTTAATGATATAGCTATAGCCAACTCTATTAGGACGTAGGGAACAGGGAACACTTGGTCGGTCGTTCGACAAAGCTCAGGGCGGCGCAGTGCATCGCGCTTAACGCTTAACAGGGAATAGGAAATGCTTAACTTGTCAAGAAGTTTGAAAGTCTCGTAATGTCCATATTTTTTCATGAGTTCATGTCCTAATCTACCTGGCAACGGCTATAACTATTGATTTTTTCATATCATCTCCCAATGTAGGTGCCGATCGTTTGGGGTGAGTTTTGTTTTATAGCTTTAATGACGGTTTTGTGGAAGTGTTATTTCCATTCGATTACTTTCCAAGCGCAAGTGGGGATATACACGGTTACGTTCTCAGGTAACGAGTGTAACAGGTTTCCATTCGATTACGTTCCCCTGCGAGTGGAGACCAGGCGATCGCGCAGAGTTCTACCATCTGCTTGCAGTTTCCATTCGATTACTTTCCCCAGTAAGTGAGGACTTTCTGCTTTCCTTCCCTGCCGCTGAGCAATCTGTTGGTTGAGAATTTCCAGCGCTTTGACGTATTGCAAATCGTCTTGAGTCCCAATCTTGTTACTAGCACGGACGAAGAGTTCTTGCTGCTGCTCATCGGTGAGTTCCACATCCACATCAGGTCCGATGCCCGCGCGGTTAATATCGCGACCGCTGGGGGTGAGATACTTCGCTATGGTGACAATCAAACCAGAGCCATCGCTCAAGTCGAGCGGCGACTGCACCAGCCCTTTACCAAAGGTTTTGCTGCCCACCAACACCGCTCGTTCGTTGTCTTGCAGGGCACCGGAGAGAATTTCACTGGCACTGGCAGACTCTCCATTCACTAGGACGACCAGAGGTTTGTCGGTGATTGCGGTTCCGTTGGCGCTATCTTGCTCAGACACGCCTTGGCGATCGACCGTAGACACAATCAACCCGTCCTGAAGCCACATGCGAGCAATCTCAATGCTGGAATCGAGCAACCCGCCAGAGTTATCCCGCAAATCCAGCACATAGCCGACTACGCCCTGCGATTCTAAATTGTCTATTGCTGATCGCATTTCATCAGCGGCTTTAGCATTGAACTCAGTCAACCGAATATAGCCGACAGCACCGCCAGGTCCTTGTTCAACAAAGAAGCGGACTGGGTTAATTTCAATACGGCGGCGTTGCAGCGTATAGTCTTGCTCTTGCCCGTTGCGCCGAATCGTTAAGGTGACTGATGAACCCACAAGTCCCCGAATCAGGTTCACCGCCCCATTCCTATCCAAGCCCTCCGTGCTCCACCAACCTTACTCAAGAGCAATGGGAATTAATTGAACCATTAATTCCAATCTCGCACATTCTGACTTGCTTGAATTTGCGCGATACGCATCATTGCGTCTGCCCAAAGGCGATCGCACTCAAGCTGCGATCCTAGCTAATACCTTTCTCTCTTATCTAGAGAATCCATCGCGAACTATATACAGACAATTGAATAAAAACCCGCGCTTAGCGGGCTAACACACAACAAAACTATGAATTAGAACAAAAAATCTTGACTTAACTAAAGTACTTCATTTCAGCTTCCAGTTGGCGAACCAAACTGTCGTCGCCTTTGGCTCTAGCTACTTCTAGGCGATGTTGTAAGCTTCTGATGATATTCAGTTGATGTGTTTTCCGTGCCTTTTTTACGACTTCCACTCTGTTCTTAATCATTTAATCGTTTACCTATTGTGTTTCTATAAATATCACCTTTCCCTAACATAACAAATTTTTCGTAGCTTATGTTACAGACAAAATAAATTTAATATATATTAATCAACCAGAAATATATTGCATCCAGATGCATCCTCATCTCATGATCACTATGCTCAGCGATTTTGGCGATCGCGATATTTATGTCAGCGTCATGAAAGGAGTCATTTCCCAAATCAACCCAGAACTGAGAGTGATAGACTTGACGCACCAAATACCGCCGCAAAACATTGCAGCGGCTAGGTTTTGCCTGATGAATGCTTACCCTTACTTTCCGGATGGGACAGTGCATTTAGCAGTCGTCGATCCGGGTGTAGGAGGAAGGCGACGGGCGATCGCAATAGAATTTGCCAAAGGGTATCTAGTCGGACCAGATAATGGTATCTTTAGCGGATTATTGAGTCAAAGTCCGGCAATGCTCCAGCGGGGAGACTCACTCAGGGCAATCACAGTTGTAGAATTAACAAACCCTGATTACTGGAGAACTGCTGAACCCTCCAGGACTTTTCACGGGAGGGATATCTTTGCACCAGTTGCTGCACACCTTGCCTGCGGAGTCCCCTTGACAGAACTGGGGAATCTCATTGATTCCGCAGCTTTGGTACAACTGGACATAGCAGAATGTATTTTAACAGAAACTGGTATTGTAGGTTCGATTCAATATATTGACCACTTTGGTAACTTAGTCACCAACATTCCAGGGAGTTACATCCAAGGCAAAACTTGGTGTGTGAAAGCAGCTGGGTTAACGATCAGAGGATGTGAAACTTATAGTGATGTCAAAGTTGGGGATGCGATTGCACTGGTTGAAAGTCACGGCTGGGTAGAAATTGCTATCAATAGCGGTAACGCACAATCACAGTTGCACCTCAAGTTTGGAGATACAGTAGAAGTGGCTTTTGAAAGCTAGCAGTTTTTTGTGGTTTGAGTCGAGAGGAGCTATTATGCTCCGTCCCTCTCAGTTAGATCCGGA
>NZ_CAWPKW010000176.1:0-6725 GCF_963888615.1 Brasilonema octagenarum UFV-OR1
CCTCACCCTGCCCTGTCGGGCATCCCTCTCCTTATTAAGGAGAGGGAAAGATTTTTGCGTAGCAAAAAGCGAGGGTGAGGTTTTGAGTGAAATGTGTGTACACGGTAGCAAGCGAGGAGGTGCAGGTTTTTTACACGGGTTGGTAACGCTTTTGAGGTCATTCAACGAAACTGACCTTACTTGATAAATGGCTTAACACCACTGATTTTTAAAACATCACTCACCGTCGCACAGTAATTTGGTAAACCGAAACTGCCGGGATTAATAAAATTTTCGTAACTAAAATGCCGATAGTTCATACAGAATCTATCCCAGGCAGCCATCTGAATGCGGAACAAAACGATAATTAAATTGGCTAAAGATATAGATAGAGGGATGCGAAAGTAAATCTTTTTCCCAAGGTAGGCGCAAACTTCTTCAATTGCTTGGTTAGCAGTTAACTGTTTCTGACCTAAAACAAATGAGCGCGGTTCGTCTTCTTTGGGAGGATTATCAATCAAATACCGCACGACAGTGGCAATGTCTCGCCCGTGGATGAAGTGGAAACTGCCATCTGCCTCAAAAAAGCGAATCAAATCTATATATTTCGTTACTTCTGGAATACCAGATGTAGCATGTGAGTAGGGTTTATTGCGACCGCCGAAGGCGGCGGCTTCCGCATCGCCCCCCAGCACTAAAGTAGGAAAAACAGTCGTCACTTTGGGGGCTATAGCTAACTGCGATATCTTATGCAAACAATCGTACTTGGAACGGATATAATCTGTACCCAGTTCGCCTGCTTCCTTCAAAGGTTGATTGTTGCGATCCAAAACGCTAGCTGTGGAAAAATAAATCACTTGTTGGCATTTGTCTGGATCTAGCAAGTTGAGCAACTCATGGGTTTTATGGACATTAATATCAAAAGTCTGTTCACCGCCCCAAGCCGTCGCTGTTAGTACTGCAGTATCTATCGTTTTCAACAAGTCGGCAAATTTACTTATTTCTTGCATATCACCCTGCAAGACTGTCACACCAGGACGTGCTTGAGTATCGACTTGCAGTTTCTTTGGATTCCTAACCAGCAGATACAGTTCGTATTCTGTTTCTTGAATTAAGGCTTCACTTATGTAGTGACCGATACAACCACTTGCACCCGTGACTAAAATCCGTTTCTGGGTCATAGAGAGTTTCAAATAAGATTCAGGAGTTATGCATTATGAATTGTGAATGGTAAAAAAGTTTCAAAATTCAAAGTAACTTTCTAAAGTAAAAATTTTGGAATCACTCGCCCTGTACCAGACATGTAGTCTTGATACTGTTCCCTAAATGTATCAAGCATCATCTGCTCTTCTTGAGGTACTCGCTTTAAATACATCGGCACAAATGATACGATATAAGACAAACCGTAAATCCAGTTGTGCAAAAGGAGAGCTTGGGCAATTCCCCAAAGCCAAAAGGCTGCATACATAGGATGGCGAATGTATCGGTATACTCCAGTATCAACTAAAGAATGATTCTCCCGAACTGCTAGCGAGGCTGACCAGTTCAAACTCAAGTCTGTATGAGAACGCCAAAACAGCCAGATAGCCAATACAAAAAAAACTGTACCAAACCAACCAGTCCAATCAGGTAGGTTATACCCAGCAAAGTCGAGCCAAGGTGTAAAGACGCCAACTAGAGGCAGGATAAACATTCCTAGAAATGTTAACAACAGTGATAACTTCTCCTGAGTTGTTCTACGGTCATCTGTAATCTTGTTCTGTTTTACCAGTCGGGCGAAATAAAAGCGAATCACAAATACAGTGATAAAGCAAATCAGAAAGATAACCTTTCGAGTAACTTCAGACATCTTTCAACCCCTTACAGAAGGTAGCGATTTTATTGATGATTTCTGAAGTTTAACAATCGTTCTCTGCTGCTGTCTTGCCTGTTGTTCCGAAAATTGTTTCAATCTTCCGATAATTTTCTTTCGAGAGTTTAGAGTGAGTCTCTAAATTTCTTGGGCGTGATGCCAGTGTGTTTTCGGAAAACCTTAGTGAAGTAGCTTTGGCTCTGGTAGCCAACTTGCTGACAAATTTCTACAATAGACAATTTTTGCTCTCGCAGCAGTTGTTTTGCACGTTTGATTCGACAATCAATCAGGTATTGATGTGGAGAAAAACCGATGGATTGCTTAAACAGGCAAGCGAAATAATGAGAACTCATCTCAACGAGGTCAGCAAGTTCCGTTAGACTAATATCTTGGTCAAAATGTGTTTGGATGTAGGTGAGCACCCGATCCAACTTCCACTTGGGGAGTCCATCAGCATACTGTTTGATTATCGGTTGACAGGTCGAATATCTACGTAGGAGATGGACAGACAGAACTGTTGCCATTGATTGGGCGTAGAGACGGCTTTCAACGCCACCTGATTCCAGTTCTGTTTTGAGTTCCAGTCCAATCTGTTGGATCAGCGCATCCCGAAATTTGAAGTTTGGTACAATCTCAAGGCGATTAGTATTCACCGCTTCATAAACAACTCGCTCAAAAAATGGCGTTTCTAAACAGAGATGGATGCACTCATCTTCGCGATCGCACTGAGATTTAGGAGCCGTTTGATCAGCTGGAAATAGACTAAGATCGCCACTTTGATAATTTTCTTGACACCATCGTCCATGAATCCACCGTCTTGCTTCAAATGGCTTGAGATAGATACTGATAAGGTGTTGTTTAAACTGACATTCAGGAGTTTCGTGCGCAGGTTCTCGATGATACAGAAAGTGAATCGTGTCCCAACTAACCTCATAGCTCGTGAGGACGGGAGAATCAACTAGAATCTGCTTCAGGGAATCCCTTTGGCTAAAGTCAATCGCTCTAGGGTAATTGTGCTGTATCACAGACATTTGCTTTGGATAACGACTCTAGGTGTAAGGAACAAAAGCCAGCCTTTTGATCTAGTTTGGCAGACAGCCAGGGGACACAAAAGATTGCGCCCCTAACCTCGGCTGATCATACAACTGCACTGCTAAGTTGCTTTGCCGTTTCAAAGAAGAAAGCAACATTCTCCTTAACTGTCCCCTACCAAACTCCGTGGGCAGTGTCCACCCTATAACTTCTGAAACATCTAAATTGCATTCATGACGGGCGATGGTTAGGGTCTGCCAAACAGCAGTGGCACGACATCCAAGAAATGGCTATTCCGTGGCTCTTTGAGATCCAATGAACGCTCACTGCTCTTGTAATTGCCACTTTGATACTGGGCGAGCATCCAAGCGATGAAGTTGGAGAGCGAAGAAGCAACCACAAACTTATTGTTCTCATCGCGCCCGAAGTTAATTACCTGACCTACCACGCCTGCGGGACCGGGGTCTACATCTATTCCGAGGTGATTACTCCCCCCGTCATACGTAAGAGGTATCCACTTGACGTTAATGTAGGTGGGCTTGATTGCGCCATTAGGGTAGGATTCGCCGGTAATCTCGGTTGCGATCTCTTGATCTTCGTCAGCAATCTCGCGCCAACCGTCCCAATGCTTGTAGAGAGCCTGCGTACTTAGAACAGGCAAACCACAAAACAACCCTGTGGTCTCTCCCTTTTGCCCGTCATGACGCCTGTAGAAAGCCTTAAAGTCTTCCGGTAGCCTGCAATTCAAGCGACGCTCTAACTCACTGAGTTCCTTGTTCGAGCATCCGGGGTTGAGGTCGGCAAGTACTTCGGGGAGTTGCTGACCCAGCCAATGTTCTAAAGCTAACCAGAGTTCATCCATTTTTGTGACTGATTGCGCCTGTCCATAGTGTATTCCCGCTGCTACTCCTAGACTGCTACCCGCCAAGCTCAGAAAAGTACGACGTTTCATAGAATGCTGCTTTAGATGGAACATCTAAGTGTCTTTCTTTACAAAGTAGCATTACGAGAGCGGCAATTGCCCACCAATCACCTTCCACCTACGCTTTAACTGATTACCTCACGATTTCAGTTGCGATTTCAGCCTAACACCCCTTTCAAGGTGAATAGACTGAAACATATGTTTAAAGGAAATACTGTGCCATAGCGATTCGACACTCAGGAGGCGCGGCGGCTTTGCGCCCCTGACTTCGGCTTGTCATACAACTGCACTACTAAGTTGCTTCGCCGTTTCAAAGAAGAAAGCAACATTCTCCTCTGGAGTTTCTGGTAAAACACCGTGACCAAGGTTAAGAATGTGCCCTTTATTGCCAGCTTTGCGAACAGTGTCGTAAATGCGATCGCGGATAAATTCCTTAGAACCAAACAGCACACCAGGGTCAAGATTTCCCTGCACTTTGAGGTGCTTGCCTAATCTTTCCCGTGCGTCTGCCATATCTACTGTCCAGTCTAGACTGATTAGATCCGCGCCTGATAGTGCCATCCTCTCAAGCAAACCTGCACTACCACTCACCAGTAGAATCAGGGGTGTATCAGGATGAGTTTCTCTGACTTGCTGGAAAACGCGCTGCTGATAGGGTAGTGCGAAGGTTTCATAATCTTGGGGACTCAATTGTCCTGCCCAAGAATCAAACATTTGCACAACTTGTGCGCCACAATCAATTTGATAGCGGACATAAGTGGCGATCGCATCTGCCAATTTTGTCAGCAACTTATCCAGCAGCGTCGGATTTGAGAACGCCATGTTTTTGATGATGGAATAAGTTTTTGAACCTTTTCCCTCTACCGCATAAGCGGCTAATGTCCAAGGTGCACCGACAAAGCCCAACACAGTTGATTCGTTGCCTACTTCCTGCCGTAATGCTTGTAGGATTGTTTTAATGAAAGGCAGCGATTCTTCCGGTTCTAAAGCATGCAGGTTATCGATTTGCTCTGAGGTGCGAATCGGCGAGTGAATGATTGGTCCTTTACCTTCAGCGATATCCATATCAATACCTAAACCAGGTAGCGGTGTGACGATATCAGAAAACAAAATCACTCCGTCTGGTTGAAAGGCTTTCCACGGTTGTAAGGATACTTCAATCGCTACTTCCGGTATTTCCGAGCGTTCACGAAAAGAAGGATACTTCTCCCTTAAATCTCGGTAAGCTTTCATATATCGTCCCGCTTGTCGCATCATCCATACGGGTGGACGGTCTAACGCTTCACCACGAGCTGCCCTGAGAAGATAAGGAGCGTTGGAGGAAATACCCATTTAACAGTTCATCCTAAACTCTTTTTTATGTCATTGTTTAGCTTATCATCCTAGGATTGCCCTTTTTTAAGAAGACTTGCTTTTGAAGCGTTGCTCGTAAAAATTCTATTCAAATTGCACTCAAAACTTCATAAATATTAAAGAAGAAGAACGCAGAACTCAGAACTCAGAACTCAGAATGCAATTAAGTGGGCGTGACCTTGATCACAAAGTTTGTTTTGGTGAACCTAACCCTCATATTAAGAAATAAAGATTAACACCGCTGCTTGGTTAGAGTATATTCAAAATACCTTGGTCTGCATCTAATTCAACTGTAACTCCCACAGGTAAAGCTGCATTGGGAGCGTCATGACCAAAAGGCAGGTTTGAGACAATGGGAATTTTTAAATCTCCTAGGCGATCGCGCAACACTTCCTCAACACTAAAGCTAGGAACATTTGCAGGTGGTTCACAACGGCTAAAGCTACCCAGTGCAATTCCACTAACTTTTGATAAAACACTACTCATCCGCCACTGTGTTAGCATGCGGTCAATGCGGTACGGAGCTTCTGTCACATCCTCCAATGCCAAAATCACACCATCCAAATCTGGTAGCATTGGCGTACCAAGCAGATGAGTTGCCACCGTAAGATTACCTGGTAACACGATACCATTGACCACACCTCCACCCCAACCACAACCCTTTAAAGGTGCAAGAGGACGACCTTCCACACAATCAAATAACCTTTGAATTGACCAATCTGGTTCGCAAGCTAGAGTTGTCAGCACGGAACCATGAACACCAGAAATTCCTGCTGTGTAAAGACTCCACAAAAGCGCGGTGATGTCAGAAAAACCAATAAGCCACTTTGGCGCTGAGTTTTCTAAATTCTGCCATGTCCAATTTTCCAAAATACGGCTGCTACCGAAACCACCTCTAGTACACAGAACACCGCGACACTCTGGCTCTTGCCATGCTGTGGCGAGTTGTTCACGCCTCGATTCATCTTTCCCAGCTAGATATCCCCATTTGTCATCTATCTCTGGAAATAGTTCTACTCGATAGCCGCGCGATCGCCAAATTTCTACCCCTTTTTGGAAAGCCTCAAATTCCCGTAAAGCACCGCTAGGAGAAATCACTCGTAATAAGTCACCTGGTTTGAGAGGTGGAGGAACAATTTTAGTTTTGAGATTTTGAGTTTTGGATTGCATCAATAATGTTTAAGAACAAATGATAAAAATATTGATTGACAATAGGTCAATTTGCTATTTATATCTTTTTATCCGTGCAAAATCCAATATCGGAGCCAAAAATATGGCTCATGAATTCAAAAATATAACAAAAATCTAAAATTTTCATGAACCATTGTTCAAAGCGATCGCCCAAAGCTTCCAAAGAAAATTCAGTTTCTGCCGAGGAACGACAAGTTTGACCCTCCTGGAGCTTACGCTCACGCCACATGCCTCAACGCTTAAAGTCGCGCACGGTGAGACAGCACGGCGCAGTCCTTGTCTCCCGACAGAGGCGACTGCGGAGCGCGCAGCGGAACCGGAGGTTCTCCCCGATAGCCCTCCGGGAACGCCCGTCGCCTGACGCCACATTCTACCCTGCCCGAAGGCGTTCCGCCT
>NZ_CAWPKW010000177.1:0-6647 GCF_963888615.1 Brasilonema octagenarum UFV-OR1
AACAGGAAAGAAGAAATAAAGGTGTACCTAGCTTCGTCAAAACTCAAATAGGAATTCTATAGTAAAAACAGAGTATAGAACTGCCTCAATTAGAAATCTTGACAAATTGGCTTTTGTTAAGTAGTCAACCTAATTAAACGTGAAATGTCATTATGTAAGCGCAAGCGCACGAATCGAGCGTAAGCGCAAGCGCACGCATGATTGCGAACGCGTAAGCGTGTCCCTTTGGGACTTACAAAGCAGCGTCTCCGTAGGAGATACAAAGCAGCGTGTCGCTATTAAGAAGAGCAGGGACGATGCTGGAAAGCAGGTGCGAAGCGATCGCCTAAAACCAAAATCCCCAACTTCTGACAGAAATCGGGGATGTTGTTTGGTGCATAACTATTGAAGCGATAGCTTCTCTACGAGACGCTGCGCGTTCGCGCTCTGCATAGCGGCAGATCGCCATCTTCCAGGACAATTTAGTTTACCTTTTTTTCCACAACTGTCAGCCGCCCTTCTTTATAAGCTTGTCGAAGCGCTACAGCTTCAGCCACAATATGCTGTGCACTCAACCCTTCGTTATCTATCATCTTTTGTAAAGTCGTCCCAGTTCGCTCATCAGTTTCGTGAATTGGTGGAATTTGGCAGTACCTCCCGCCATTCTTCGTGCGCCGCCAAATACTTGGTTTTTCAGGTTTGTCTTCTTTAGGAGTGCGCGGTTCTCTCATTAAAGAGCGTACAGCTTCTTGGGTAATTGCAGTTAAGTCTAAAAGCCTATCTATAATTTGTTTGTACTTATTGCTATTCTGTGCTAGCCGATATACAGTGCTTGGTTCTATTTGTGCTAACTCTTGAGGCGAGAACATTTGAAATGCTGCTGCAATCTTGAGATATTTTTTTTCTTCACCCTTCCAACCATAATCGACCAGTAATCTTCTATACTCTCTAACAGAGCGCTTCTGTTTTTGCTTGGCTAACCAAAAGGCATGACGCAGAATAGTTTCAGTCGCATCAGCAAGCATTTGGAAGGAAATACTATCATCCACAATGCTTTTGAGCACAGTAGCTGCTTCTTCTAAATATTGTTGGTCGAAGTCTGATTTTGCAATTGCTTGTTTGTCATCTGGGATAGCAATTGCATTCTTCAGTGGTGTCATCATGTTACTCAATAATACTGGATTTTTAGAAGTTCATTGTGTCCTACGGACATAAAGACAAGAGTGCGGTACCTTCACAGGAAATTGTCCACATGAAAGCACAGCGCAATTGGCGATTTTCTCATAAGAGCCGTCCCTTTGGAAGCATCGCCAAGACCAAAATTTCTTACTATAGAACAATTGTACTACTAAAAATAAAAGAGTAATCGCCAAAGATACTCATCTTTTGAAAGATCTTATGAAAATTAGATACATCCAAAACTCTGTTGACAGACGGATGTCATACATATCTAGCAATACTCCGCAATCTGCTAGTAGTTAAGTCAAATAACTGAAGTTGGTCGATCCTAGCAAAAAAATATTAATTAACACTACTGGTATCAAAAAACAATATTTTTTCTTTCGACGTAGTTATGTTAGGGAACTTTAACGATTCTCTTATCAGTCCTTAATATATGCTTACATATTTAAAGTGATATTATGGTTCTGTCTATTACACTTCAACTCCCTACAAAGAAACCAACCTTACAATTTGGTGCTTGTGGTTCAATTGTTAAAGATATGCAGAAAGCCTTAAATCGGCGGCTTGCTCAACTAGATACTGTATCAGTGTCTCCTTTGTCAGTTTCTACCGTAGGTTACTTTGATCACCAAACCAGAGATGCTGTGAAATACTTGCAGTGTCTTGCTTTCTTGACAATAGATGGGGTTGTGGGACAACAAACTTGGGCATATTTGTCCAACGGATTTGCTGGCTTGCCAATCCTAAGTTTTGGTAGTAGTGGAACTGTAGTCAAGGCTGTTCAAGAACCCCTACAAGTTGGTGGCTACTACTTTGGTGCCATTGATGGTATTTTTGGAGCAAAAACTGAGGCTGCAGTTTTGGCTTTTCAAGCAGAACATTGTTTAGAAAGCGAAGGTATCGTTGAAGCTTTGACTTGGAATGCGTTAAGCAAGTTAGATAGTCATGGCTCTCGTTGCAGGGTTAACTCATTTCGTGAGTAGTGAAGTTAATCACCTTCTGTTTTTGGTATTTTGAATTCTCCGAAAAATATTTTTTAATTTTTAATTGATATTTTGAATCAGGGCGCAGCAAGAGTCGTGTTATCTGGTGCGCTCTTGTTATTAGGGAACGCTCAACACCCGAACGCTTAACTCTTCATAAGAAAGAATTCAGTCAAAACTCTCTTTTAACTTCCGATTTCCAACTTCTTTAGAGTAGACCTCTCCAAAAATGGCTATGAAACCAATACCCCGCGCTTGCACTAAAAATCATTTTTGGAGAGGTCTAGTAGAAATGTCAGCATTTTATCTGAAAAAGGATGTTGATTCATATATGAATTAACAAGTCCTTTTTTAAAAAAGCTGATGCGAGTTAAAAATTTAGCTTACGGTATAGTACTATCATCTTGCTGGCTAACATCATGGGTTGTATCTTCTTTTGCTGTCAATGACGTTGTATCTTCTAATCAAATCAATACTAAAACGATTACTGTTAACCAAGCCGAGTTTGGGGTTTTAAGAGACGATCGCAACGGTAAAACGTCCTTTGTCCCCACAACAAAAGTGCCACATCAAGAAGGAAATCGTTACGGATGGCGTATTCAGCTTAAGGATAACCAAAATGAAGTGACATGGAAAGAAGTCCTTCGATTACCGAAACTTCCAGAAACTTGGAGTACAAGTAGTGGTGAAAATTTATTAATATCAGCCGATGGCATGGAAGCAGTGACAAAGCGCACACAGTCAGCAAAAAAAGGAGTCATTGAGAACTTTTGGACTGTTGCTTCTGGCGATCCTACTGGTAAACATGCGATCGCAGTCTACATTGATAACCGTCGCGTTGGTTTTTTCGAGTTTGAGGTTGTTTCCCCGAAGAAGAAGTAACAGTTATCTATCATCAGTTCGATTCAGACTCACCTAATTTATTCAACCAGTGTATTAGGTATGATATGCCTGAAACTTAATGAGTCTCAAAGAAAACTTCGGTTGATATCAATCGGTCTCAAAAGAAACTTTTGTTGATTGCGAGCAGGGATCTATATTATATGTAGGAATTCAGAAATTTAGACTGTTGACCTAGGTACAAAGCAAAGCGTAAAGTAGTAGCGAGTTACGACCTTTCACTAGGTCGCATCTATAACTGAAGTACCTTGTATGTCACCACATCTTACTCCTCCAACAACAAAGCCACGAGTTCCTAATTTCTCCTCTGGTCCTTGTGCCAAACGTCCTGGCTGGTCTGTTTCCAAGCTGGAAAATGCTTTCGTAGGTCGCTCTCACCGTTCTGAGGATGGCAGATCTCGCATCAAAGAAGTCATTGAGCGCTCCAAAACAATTCTTGGTGTTCCTGCAGATTATCGCTTGGGCATTGTTCCAGCTTCCGACACAGGCGCAGTGGAAATGGCACTATGGTCGCTGTTAGGAAAGTACCCCCTTGATATCTTGGCGTGGGAAAGCTTTGGTTTGGAATGGGTTAAAGATGTTGTAGACGAACTCAAGTTGCCTAATCTCAACGTTCTCAAGGCAACCTATGGCAGTTTACCAGACCTCAACCAAGTTGACTTTAGTCATGATGTGGTGTTTTTGTGGAATGGCACGACATCAGGTGTTAGGGTTCCTAATGGCGATTGGATCAAAGATGACCGTCAAGGTTTGACCATCTGCGATGCAACTTCTGCCGTTTTCGCGATGGAAGTACCCTGGCATAAGTTAGATGTTGTGACCTACTCTTGGCAAAAGGTGCTGGGAGGAGAAGCGCAGCATGGAGTGATTGCCCTTTCACCCCGCGCTGTTGAACGTTTGGAAAGCTACCAACCTGCTTGGCCGATACCGAAGCTGTTTCGCCTAGCACAAAAAGGTAAGCTTATTGAAGGAATTTTCAAAGGGGACACAATTAACACCCCATCAATGCTGTGTGTAGAAGATGCGCTTGATGGATTACTCTGGGCAGACAGCATTGGTGGACTTCCCGGCTTGATTCGTCGTAGTGAGGCAAATCTGGCGACAATTGCCCGTTGGGTTGAGCAAAGTGATTGGGCGGCTTTCTTAGCAGAGAAGCCAGAAACCCGTTCTTGTACTTCAATTTGCCTCAAGATTGTTGATGATTGGTTTACAAACTTAAGTCCAGAGAAGCAAGCAGAATCCGCTAAAAAAATCGCGAAACTTCTCCAAAAGCAAGAAGTTGCTTTTGATATCGCCTCTTACCGTTCTGCACCGCCAGGAATCAGGATTTGGGGTGGAGCCACAGTAGAAACGACAGATATTGAGGCGTTGCTACCGTGGTTGGATTGGGCATACGCGACTGTTAAACAGGAGTCGCAACAGTGATTTTTATAGTTTCATGAATGCTGTTGTGCCCATTTCTCCCACAAAGGACGCACATCTGCTGGTTGTCCCTCATAATTGAGCATCTGATCGCAAATCATCACCCACGGCTGAGCGCTATTTGTCCAAAGGTTACCCACAGGACGTAACCAACTCGTGTCATCTAGCGTTCCAGCTTTGACGTTGATGGTTTCTCGATTATAAGCCCGCTCATGGAACAATCGTGTTCCGCAGTCACCGCAAAACAGGCAAGTCACCTCACGTCCACTATCAGCTTTACGTTTCCAAGCCTTTGGTTCACCTTGAATAATGACAACAGCATCTCGTGGCACAGTGAGGGACATTCCAAAAGCGCTAGAAGATTGCTTCTGACATTCCTTGCAGTGACACAAATAGAGAGTTAACGGTTCAGCACGGATTTCATAGCGAATTTGTCCACATTGACAGCCGCCGCTATAAGTCGCATTCACAGCTTTTCTCCTCCTTGCTATTCACTGCTGCCTGATTGTACCCAAAGCTGCTCCAATCTTGAAGTTAAAAAATCTATGGTTCCTTTTCCGGAATTGGTATTCATGTGGTGGTAGATATTATTAACCTAACTACTTATATCTGAACTTCTTATATTGAGCCAAAGAGGAGATAACTCCACTGCCTATTATTAAGGCCCAGTCGTTATGACTGGGCTTTTGGCTATGGGCTGATGCGATTGGCTTTTCTTCCCTCACGTTCGCTTAATATTCCGCCTTATCTTGGTTTGGCTGTATAAGGTCTGCCTGATAAGCACCGAGATGTTGAGGAACGCAATGAAGGGAAACTTTCACGTTCCGTTTTGAAGACCAGCTTTCTTTGGTGACAACGTTGGTGAGTTTAATCAAATTAAATTAAGTTGCGAGTGGGGAGCCCAGTTTTTGTTGATCTGTCGACACCCACGAGTACTCGTTGTTTGTGGGCTGGCTCTTTTTCCCAGTCATACCCCCGGTGATCAATGCTTTTATCCATCAAAACTAAGTTGAAACTAACCTACGTACAGAAAATAGTAATGAGCAAGCACGCAGGTATAGCGCGCTTCACTTACAACTGGGGTTTGGCTACTTGGAAAAGCTTATATAGCGATGGATTCAAGCCAAATAAGTTTCTTCTCAAAAAGTTTTTCAACAATGAAGTTAAGACTTCGTTGGAGTGGATCAAGGAGAAAGGGATTTGTCAAAAAATCACGCAGTATGCTTTTGATCAACTTGGTGATGCGTACGCTCGATTCTTCAAAGGATTAGGCGGTTTCCCCAGGTTCAAAAAGAAAGGTATTAATGATTCTTTCACAATTGATGCTAGTGGTAAACCCATCCCTGTGGGTGGTGTACGAATCAAACTCCCTACCATCGGATGGGTTAAGACCTATGAAGGACTGCCCCATACAACAACCACTAAATTATCAATATCGCGAGTAGCTGACGACTGGTATATTGCATTTGCATACGAACAAGAATGCAAGCCTACGCCTAAGCCAGTGGATGTTGTTGGAGTGGATTTGGGAATAAAAGAACTAGCTACACTTAGTACTGGCGTTACGTTCCCCAACCCCAAAGCCTACAAAAAGAACATCCAAAAACTGAAGCGATTGTCTAAGTCCTTGGCGCGTAAAATCAAAGGTAGTAACAATCGTCATAAATTAAAGATTAAACTAGCGAGACATCATAACCGGGTAGCAAACATTCGTAAGGACTCGCTTCACAAGGTCACCCATTACTTATGCAAAAACCACGCGCTTGTAGTGGTGGAAGACCTAAATGTTTCCGGTATGATGTCTAATCACAAACTAGCTCAATCCATTGCCGATTGCGGATTTTACGAATTTAAGCGCCAGCTTGAATACAAATGCAAGAAGTTTGGAAGCAAGCTTGTAGTTGCGGATAGATGGTACCCATCATCCAAGACTTGTAGTAATTGCGGCTGCAAGAAAGAAACCCTGTTGTTGAGTGAACGTGTTTATTCATGTGAACATTGTGGACACGTGATAGATAGGGATTTGAATGCCGCAATCAACTTAAGCCACTGCGTTGCCGGTGAGAAGTGCCTTGCGCGGGTTAAGCGCGTTGTGGCAACTTCGGAGGTTCCCAAGGACGGTGCAAGTGGCGTATCGCGCAGGGCTTTGGCGTGAATGCTTTCTGAGGGCTAACCGCTCCC
>NZ_CAWPKW010000178.1:0-6559 GCF_963888615.1 Brasilonema octagenarum UFV-OR1
CAAAGTAGCGTCTGTGCAGGAGATACCCGAAGGGGTTTCCCGGCGCAAAACTTTTCAAGACGAATTTTGAATTCCGCGTTCGCGCAGCGTGTCCCCTTGGGACGAGCGCGGTACTAGCTACCTGGTTCTTGAGGAGTCTGAGATGTATGTAACGATTGCATTAATTGACCAAGAGCGTACTCTAATCGAGCGCCTGGATCAGTCGCAACCCATCCTTCAGGTGTGAGCTGGCGCACCTCAAAGTGCAAGTGGGGACCTGTGGACAAACCAGTGCTACCAACTTGTCCAATAACGGTTCCCTTTTGCACCCATTGACCGGGCTGAACAAAGATTTCTGACATATGACCGTAAAGAGTTTGTTGGGCGTTGCTGTGGTTAAGTATCACTGTCATACCGTAGCCGCCCAACCAATCAGCACTCTCTACTTTACCAGGGTAGGCTGCCAAAACAGGTGTTCCCATCGCTGCGCCGATGTCTGTACCAGAGTGGAAACTGCGATCGCCTGTAATGGGATGAGTTCGCCAACCAAACAAAGAAGTAATTGCAGAGGGGATAGAAAGGGGATACATCAATCCCGGACCACTTGCGAGTTTACCACCATAGACTTCACCGTAGTTTACTTGCGGCAATACTGCTGCTAGTGGAATGTCGTATGTGACATTACTGGGGCGAGGAGCAAGATTTTCTGCAGTCATTGGTGCGCTTAAGGTACCACCTAGTGGTGCGATCGGTACAGAACTCACTGTTGTCGGAGAGGAAAAGTCGGGGATAAACCGATTCGGGTGATATGTATCCTTACTCACACTTCTATAAGCTGTTTGAGAACTGCGATGCCTTACAGGAGTCACCGCACGAGAAACGCTCCTATGAGTGGGACGTTGCAGAGAGTTTTGTTCTTTTGTCTCAACATGCTTGACGGGCGGAACAGTTGCTAGTGTGGCAGGTTTACTTTTTCTAATCCAACTTGCTTTCTTTTGGGGTAATTCAGTATTAGACTGTTGTGTAACTACTACAGAATTCGGTGCCTGATACCTATTGGTAGCACCAACGTTGTATTCGCCTGGATCGATATAAGCGTTGTTGTAATCTTTTGGGGTGGAGTCATTACTAGAGGAGGCGGTGGGTTGCAAAAGTTCCCTCCAGTGTGCAAGGCGGCGTCGAACAGGTGAGTTGTTCTCTTGGGAAACCTGTTGTTGAGGTTGTTCCTTGCTCAGACTTATGTTGAATTGTGGAATATCTACAGATGGTCTTCTCTGTAACCTTGCTCTCCAGTTTGTCACACTTTCGGTACGTACAGAAACTTCCGCACGGGGTTTGAATTTTCTGATAGCAACCCCTGTTGGTGAATCTTGTGCACGACGTTTGTAATTCCGCAGAGCGACAGCAGGACTTGGTCTTTTTGCCTGAGAGAGTCTTTGTCTGAGTCTAACTCGGCGTTGAGAAAATTCGTCGGATTGTGATTTCGTCCCTTCTACTGCGGGACTACTATCTTTGTGTTCAAAAGTTTCTCTTTTGACTCTATTCGCCGATGATGCTGGTTGAGAGTTTTCAGTAGTGGGAACAATATTATCGATTGCGGATTCAGTTTGAGCAAAGACCAAACCACCATTACTCAGCAGCCCTATGCTGCCAAGCCAAGCGAGACTTTGTGCTGGGAGCGTAGACGCAAAGCGTCTTGTTGACAGACATTGCTGCCACAATTGATGCAAACAGTTCTCAGCAGAGTTATTGCGCTGCGTCATTGTTTTTTTG
Organism: Brasilonema octagenarum UFV-OR1; assembly: GCF_963888615.1. Taxonomy (NCBI): domain Bacteria; kingdom Bacillati; phylum Cyanobacteriota; class Cyanophyceae; order Nostocales; family Scytonemataceae; genus Brasilonema; species Brasilonema octagenarum. Next base: position 1,753 of record NZ_CAWPKW010000178.1, read on the forward strand.
ATGTTTTGTGTATTGTAGAGCATGAACTACCTGTACTCGCATTCGGTGTGAGTATAGGTTTCGAGTCTCATTCGCTGTTGCTGTGTTGGGTATACTCATGAGTGAGTATTCGGAACCAAATCTGATCTAATTACGGTTAGTAGATTGAATGAAACAAGAATCCCATCGCCCTTTTAGGCGTGGGAATGTCAAAGCTTCGGCTCCGCTCAGCTTTGACCCTGAGCGGAGCCGAAGGGTCAATTGGTTAATCAGATGAATGACAGTAACCCAAACTGATTGTACCGGGCTGAAGGTAAATTTCTGATATTTTTACTGATTTGTGTTCCGATGTTTCCATACGAACCCGAAGCTCCCCAGTATTTGCCACGCCAATGATAGTACCTACAGTGTTGTTAACATAGACTTTCTCACCTATGTTCATCAGCAACTCTAGATAACGATATATTAGTATATTGATTCCTTCTTGCAACAAGCACTGTATACCAGATTCGATTCCAATTAAAACTGTAGAAATAAGCGTTTCCAAACACGAGACGAATTTGGTCTGCTGATTTGCTTGCCACATTTGGAGATTAATTCCGGTTTCTGGTACAGGGTTTGCCCAATTTAACCCTACACCAATCACTGCTTGAGTGATGACACCCTTGTGTATTTTGGTTTCCGTCAAAATACCGCCAAGCTTTCGGCTGACTAAGATTAAATCATTAGGCCATTTAATACCAACAGGAACGTCGCAGTTTCGCAATTGTTGAGCAATTCCCCAAGCAGTAGCCAGGGTGAGTTGGTAGCTGTTGGTAGCATATAGTTTGGGGAGGCAAAAAGCAGTCGTATTTTCTGCTGCTTTATTACCGTTTGCAATAGCCACTGAAAGATATAATCCCCCAGCTGATGATATCCATTGACGACCCCATTGTCCTCTTCCTGCTGTTTGCTCAGTCGCAATCACAACACATCCTGGTTCAGCGCCTTGGGCGAGTAAGTCCCAAAGGATTTGGTTAGTTGAAGAAACAGTTTCAAAAAGATGTAGCGAAAATTGTAAATAAGGACTGTTGCGCCCTACTTGTAGAGCAGTTTCCAACTTTTGTTGATCCAATGCCATAGCAGTTTACCTAAATTTTCTAGTGCTAGGATAAATTGACTGCTATTGATGTTTGTTTTTAGGTTTGGTTAAAGATGCACGCTTGGCACTGGCGCACATGGGAAGGGTTACCCTATCTAACCTGTAGTCTATTGGAACCCTGGCATCATGGCTTTTTTACTCAGCAGTTTTCACCTACTTATCCGTCAGAACTCACAAAGGTGCTGCATCCAGAAGCATCAGCTTATCGCTTAAAACAGGTACATGGCAATACTGTCCTGACTCCAAAAGAAATTGTCGCTCTTTTAGCTGAAGGTGGTGACAAGGTCGATGGAGAAGGTGATGATGCCCTTGTATCAGGAGATGGGTTAATATCCAATCAGCCTCTGCAAGCAGTATGGGTGGCTACGGCTGACTGCACGCCTGTACTAATTGCTGATGAGAAAACAGGACAAGTTGCAGCTGTTCATGCGGGTTGGCGTGGCACTGCGCTCAAGATAGTACCGCAAGCGATCGCCCGAATGCAAGCACAAGGTAGCAAACTTCAAGATTTGCGAATAGCGATGGGACCAGCGATCGCAGGTGAAGTTTATCAAGTCTCAGAACAAGTTGCAGCTGAAGTTGGAGCAACAATTATACCACATAATGACGAAAAAACAATTGTAGCTGCATTGTACAAGCTACCAAATTCACCTTTACTCAGCGATCCAAATCCAGAACGGGTACGGTTGGATGTGCGGCGGGTGAATACTTTACAACTTGAACAGTTGGGGATTAGTCCGGAACAGATGGCGATCGCCCCTTATTGTACTTATCAAACCCCAGAGCATTTCTTTTCTTACCGCCGGGAAAAGCAGAAAAAAGTTCAGTGGTCGGGTATTGTTAGCAATTACCTGTGAGTGTCTGGAACTCACCAATTGTTATCAGTGAGACGCCCATCTCATCTGTAACAGCGCATCAAAAATCTAGAGGACTGCGTACCCCTCGTCCACCACAGCCCACAATTTAAAAAAAGCTCTCTCTCAACTCAAAGTGACCTTAGATTGAAAATGGCTAGAAGGAAAAAAACTCAAATCCTGGACAAAGAGTTTGAAACGCAAAAAGAACTAAAAGAATATGTTCAAAAAATTTTATACGCATACGAGCTAAACGAACTCTTGTCTCCTGAACACTTCCAATTTATTAGGTCGCTTCTCAATAATCATCCCGATTCCTACGAGAAAATTGGTGATGGTATAGAAAGCATCTGGATACAAGAAAATGTAGTCAATCGTGGAAAGTCGAGAGGTTTCTGGTTTCAACGTATAGATCGTTCAATCGATAACTTCAGTTACAAAGTATGTATTGAAAGTGCTCCATCAGTGACAAGTCATTTTCTCATGGCATGTAGAGAGGCTGTAGATAGTTATGTCAATGCTTATCGAGAAAAAACTTTTCAGGGGGTATAAATATTGCAATGTCCCACTACTGGTGACTCAATCACCTTAAAAGAATCATATGTCGCGCATTCACCTTTACACTTTAAAGAACTGGCAGAAGCATTCAGAAAAAACGAGGATTTAGTCTTATCGGAACAATTGTTCCAAGTTTATCGTAATGGTGATTTCGCTATGAGTTTTGCTGATGAAGCTCTTCGACAAAAGTGGATCAAATACCACTCTGAAAACGCTACCCTTGAGATTAGAAGCAAGAGCGTACTTGGAGTCAAAGTGTGAAACAGATGTGGCATAATTGCGTTGAGTTCACAACCATGTTATGTTTTGGGCGATCAATTTTGAATCAAAGCTACGTACCTCAGTTCACAGAGCGATATTGCTTAGGGTTATAATTTGAGGCAAGCGAATCCCAATTGGAACAATGACTACAGTAGCTATTTTGCCAATCTCTAATCCAAACGGTGAAAAGTCTTATCGCGCTATTGCAGGTGACAAGCAATCGGTTGGCAAAACTGCGGGGCAAGCCCTAGATGGGTTGACGGCTCAGTTAGGTGAAACTGAGTTCAGTGCGCTGCTCGTTATTCAAAGTTTTCGTCCCGATCCGTTCTTCAGTACAGATCAACAAAAACGGTTATCAGAGTTGATGAGTCTATGGCGGACAGCACGAGATCAAGGACAAGCGTTGCCGCCAGAGCAACAAGCAGAGCTAGATACTCTCGTTGATACTGAACTGAGAGCTGCAACAGCCCGGACAGCCGCATTAATGCAGCAATTGAGTCAATGAATTCTTATTACACAGTGGTTGCAGAACGAGCGAATCATCGTTGTGAATACTGTCATGCACCTGAACTCATATTCAACTTTCCGTTTGAAGTCGAACACATTATCCCGCTTTCTAGACAAGGTGCAGATGATGAGTCCAATTTAGCCCTTGCATGTCGCTCATGTAATCTCCGTAAAGGAACTCCCATCAGTGGCATTGAACTTAATTCAAATACTCAAGCTCGTTTCTTTCATCCAAGACAAGACCGATGGGATGAGCATTTCCAAGCCATTGTGGAGTTTGGTACGGTTATGGGCATCACTTCTATTGGAATAGTCACTGTGGAGTATTTGCAGATAAATAGCTCTTCTCAAGTAGCAGCACGACAATTATGGATTCGTTTAGGTTTATTTCCGTAAATGCGTGCTTCAGTCCAACACTGCGCTCCACCGGATTGCTAGTTTCAGCGTTGGCGTTAAGCGTAGCTGCGCCTCCGGCAATCGCCCCTTATTGTACTTATCAAACTCCAGAGTATTTCTTTTCTTACCGCCGAGAAAAGCAGAAAAAAGTGCAGTGGTCTGGTATTGTTAGCGTTACTTCTGCTTAAATATCTACAATACTTGTTTCGCCACAATATCTATCAAATCATTATAAGATGATGTTTTAACAAAGTAGGAGCAAGCGCCTAAGCTAGCGGCTTGAACCAGATCATCTGGATCGTCGGAGACACTTATAACCAGAACTGGTAAATGTCTCAGCTTGGAATGCTGCTTAACCCATTCAAGTAAGTCAAAACCAGACATGTAGGGCAGCCTGATATTTGTCATTATCATCACTGGTAGTGGATAACACTCTCTGTCAGCGTAAGACTCTTTACCCGACAAGTAGTTTACAGCTTCTTGCCCATTTTCAACGACTTGAAAAGATAGTGGTAAATTAGCGAATTCAAATGAGGCTAAGATCAGAAATCTTGTATCCGGCTCATCTTCGACTAATAAAATGGTTTTATATGCTTCACCCATTAGCAAAATACAACGTAAATACAATACTCTTCTATCTGCAGAGTAATTAATTGTGTTTATCCCTAACCTCCTCTGTGAGAATGAGTTAATGTTAAGTATTTATGTGCTAAAAAATACATTGTAGCGCCCGTCACACAAAAACTTAATAATCATATCCATCAATAGGTGGTTAAATATTCGTTGACATTAACTAAATATTATTAATAGTTGAGAAAACATCCACGTCATATCAATTCCTCTGTTGTTTGCTTCCATTTTCACAGGGGAATTTTTTTTATCTATATTTTCTTTGTGATAAACAAGATAAAAATTGCAAGCACGTCTATCTAATACTATTTCATAAAATGCCTAATAACTCTTTGGGCCAAATTTAAACGGTATTACGTCTCTACTCAACCACTCATAACTGATGAATCTTTCCAATATACTGTAACTCAGATCTTGCACCATAACTTTCGTCCGCCAAGAAATAAATTTCTTGGCTCAAAGTTCAAGTCCGTTAAAACGG
>NZ_CAWPKW010000179.1:0-6553 GCF_963888615.1 Brasilonema octagenarum UFV-OR1
CTTTACTACCAGCTTACCGTAGTTTGTGGTTCAATTACCTGAAAATTGCTGTAAGGCAACGGGCATTGCAGCGTGATACGCTAGTTGCAAGGCTGCATCCCCATCCTTACCACATCTACGCTTAAAGTCATTCAAACGCCGCTCTACAAGTTTGCTAGACATCGTGAGAGTTAGGTAGATAAAGAGTTTATGGTGTCATTGCGAACGCTCCACTATGTTCTGTATGCCCTTCGGGCACGCTGCGCTATCGGTGATTTTGAATTTTGAATTAAGCAAAGGGGTTGACGTATGGCTCAATATCTCATTTTCTTAACGATTTCGACTTCAATTTTTGCATTGTTTGGTTTGGGCCTGAACTTACAGTGGGGCTTTACGGGTTTGATTAACTTTGGTCATGTTGCCTTTATGACGTTGGGCGCGTACACCACTGTATTGTTAACCTTAAAAGGAGTTCCTTTGGTGTTGTCAGCAATCATTGGGGCAATGATTGCTGCATTATTAGGATTGATAATTGGTTTCTCGACCTTGCGCTTGCGAGAAGATTACCTCGGAATTGTGACTATTGGCGTTGGTGAACTGATTCGTCTGGTGGTGAATAACCAGGATTTACCAGTTGGTAATGAGTGGAAAGCTGGAGCATTTGGTGTTCAAAGTTATCCTATACCATTGGCAACTCTTGCGCCGAATCTCTTCACCAAACTTTTGTTGATTGGGCTGTTAACGCTACTTGCTGGTATTACTTTATGGCAGTTATGGCGGTGGATTGGTATTTCTAGAGTGTCTACTTCAGCTCATTCACACAAGAAAGTCGTAAGTAAGCAAGAATTTATATCACACCTCGTTATAGGAGTTTTTTTAGCACTGTTAACAGTGGCGATTTATATATCTGGTGTTATTGGCTTGTATGACTACAGCGCCACAGCGGGTTTGATGTTGGTATCACTTATCGTATTGGCTTTTGTATTCTGGCGGTTGGAAATTTTAGTGCGATCGCCCTGGGGTAGAATCCTCAAAGCCATCCGCGAAGATGAAGAAATTCCGAAAGCTTTAGGAAAAAACGTCTTTTGGTATAAACTACAATCACTGATGCTTGGAGGTGCGATCGCAGGAATTGCAGGTGCTTTCATCGCATGGCAACTTAGCGCAATTTACCCAAATAACTTTGAACCAATAGAAACTTTCACTGCTTGGATTATCGTCATTTTAGGTGGTTCTGGTAACAATCTCGGCACAATTTTGGGTGCAGTGCTTTACTTTATGTACTATGAAGGTACGCGCAACTTGGATAAAATTATCCCTCTTGATTCAGACCGTTTAAGTGCATTGCGGATTATGATCATCGGTCTTATCTTGATGGTACTGATGATTTGGCGTCCTCAAGGTATCTTAGGGAAAAAGGAGGAACTCACCCTTGGCAAATAACGAGTCATCCCAAATTCCTCTGTTGACTGCAACTGGAGTTTGTAAAAACTTTGGTGGTATTAAGGCTGTAGATAACGCCGAAATTCAAGTACCAAGTGGTAGTATCACTGGATTGATTGGTCCTAACGGTGCAGGTAAAACGACATTATTTAACTTACTCTCAAGTTTCATCCGTCCAGACAAAGGACGAGTCACATTTAATGGCGAACCAATACAGAACTTGCAGCCATACCAAATCGCCCAGAAGGGAATGGTTCGTACCTTTCAGGTAGCCCGAACTTTGTCGCGGTTGTCGGTGCTAGAAAATATGCTGCTAGCAGGACAAAAACAAACAGGCGAGAAATTTTGGCAAGTCCAATTTCAACAACCCAAAATTGCTAAGGAGCAAAAAGAATTCCAAGAACGAGCACTTTTCCTATTAGAGTCAGTAGGATTAGCTCACAAAGCATATGATTACGCTGGAGGGTTATCTGGCGGACAGCGTAAGTTGCTGGAAATGGGAAGGGCACTGATGACTGAGCCTAAGTTAATCTTATTGGATGAACCAGCTGCAGGGGTCAATCCGAGACTGATTGATGAGATATGCGATCGCATTACCGGCTGGAACAACAGTGGTATGACTTTTTTGATCATCGAGCACAATATGGATGTGATCATGTCGTTGTGCGATCGCGTTTGGGTACTAGCTGAAGGACAAAATCTCGCGAACGGAACAGCACAAGAAATTCAGAATCATCCAAAGGTTTTGGAGGCTTATCTAGGCAAGTCAGCATAGCAACTTGAATTAAGTAGCAAAGTGCGATCGTTCTCAGGCTAGAGTTTGGATACGCATAATTTAGACGTTATTTATACCATACTCCGGTTGGTGTAAGACCAAAACCGTTATCAAGACGGGAATAATGTAGAGACGTAGCATGCTACGTCTCTACATTATTTGTATTAATTAATACTACTTAATTCTCAGGTTGCTACAAATGGTATTACACACAGAAACTTTTTTTTCATTTCTGTGTGTAACTCATCGGCTAGTGCCTTCAATCACTAAGATTTTTCAAGCATCAACGCGCTTACCATACCTTTGAGTGAATCCCAAAGCAGATTGAGCAGAGGGTAATGTAGAAGTCGCTGTTTGTGCAGTTAATTGACTCACTGTTATTGGTTGAGTCTCATACTCCGTGCTAGTAATCACCAACGGTTTGGTAACGGCTTGAGAAAATGTACCTTCCTCTGGATTTTTTGTGGAAATCGCTGGCGCAGCCTGTTTAGGACTTGTATTAGCAGTAGATACTGCTGTTTGAACTTTACTCTCGTCTTCGTCTAGAAACCATCTCAGTTGAGAAAGCATCGGACTGGATGGTGAAACTTTAAGCGTGTGAATTTGAGAGTCTTTTTCCGAAATTTGCTTTTGGAGATTGGACAATTGGTTTTCTAACTCAGAAGATTGACGTAAAGATTTTTGCCATGTCCACAATACAGCACCCGTAAGTCCTAGTCCAAAACTGAATGCAGCTCCCACTCCTGGAGAAACAAAATCCTTTAGTTCCCCATAGAAAAGTTCTTGCTCTTCTAGTTGGACTTTCACAGGCTTAGACCCTTGCAGGGCTAAAAGTAACATAAAAGAGGCAAAAAGCGTGCCTGATATCACTACGGTCGGGAGTAAGATTTTTTTAAGCATAACGAAAGCCTACTGGTATCAACGTGTCAAAACAACTTAATCAAAAACCCGTAGCCGTGCTCAAAGGCTGTACCTGCTACCTAAAAAAATTTCAAAATCCGAAATCTAGGCAACAAAGGGATACGGATTATACTTACTTTCTCATCCAAAATTAGTAAATTTTATGATCGTTTGTTTATAAATTGTTGATAAAGTATACAGGTTTTTTATGAATTTTTTGTATGCTTACTCTTCTAACTCCTTAAAAATACTGTTTTGAGTATAAAAAAGTAAAAATGATGACAGTACACGAGGCTTTGGGGGGCTTACGGCGAAGAAGCTAAGGCGGTTACCTTCAAAATAGGTTTTGAGTACTTTGGTTTCCCAAGCTTCAGTTGGAAATTATTGGCATTATTATGCTTAATTGTCGGGCAGCAAGCTTTCAAACTCGTCTTTGATCATTTGATAACACTCACAGGTGACGTCCTGTAGACCTTCTCGGTCGAGAATCGTCATTTTTCCACGTTTATAGATGATGAACCCTGCCTTATGAATAATAGCGGCAACCACACTCACACTGGCGCGACGTACGCCCAGCATTTGCCCTAAGAACTCCTGAGTGAGGGGAAACTCGTTTTTTCCGACTCGGTCTTGACTCATGAGTACCCACCGGCAAAATCGCTCTTCTATGGAGTGCAGGCGGTTGCAAGCAGCCAGTTGGGCGATTGAATTAAACAGGGCTTGCGTATAGCGTTGCAGCAGCTTGTAAAGTGGACTTTTTGGAGTGACTTCGCGTTGGAATACATCTGCCTTCATTCTTAAAGCTTCGCCTGGAACCTGCACCAAAGCCTGACCAGGAATTGTATTGACTCCCAATATGGGAAGACCAACCATTCCTTCATTGCCTATCGTAGCCACTTCCACCGCATCGCCATTTTGCATAATGGTGATTAGAGAGATGACGCCAGAGTTGGGGAAATAGATGTACTGGATCGGTTCGTTGGGTGTGTAGAGGAATTGCTTGAATTCTACTAGGGGGATTAGCTCTAGGTGAGGCTGGAGGCGTTCTTGTTCTTCCTTGGGGAGGGAAGCCAACAGCCGATTTTCAATTTGTTTAGGATGGTTTTGGGATGCGGACATAGAGAACCTCTTTGAGCCAGTCGTATCTCAATGAGATAACTCACGGCATCGGTCGAAGTCGTCTGGCGAAAGATGAACTCTTTGTAAAGAAGTTATGTACGCGTGCGCACATATTTTCAAGAAAATACAGTAAAATATTGTTTGTAACCTAACGTACATAAGCCTTCTAGTCGCCCCCCATACTCGGGGAGGGTACAAGAAATACTTTGCAAAATCATCAACCAGAAGAGAAAAACGTGATTTCGCACCTGGGACACAGAGTTATCTCCCACTTCCCGAATGTTGCTTATAATGTAGTGGCGATCGCAGCTTCTAGAGGTGGGCTAAAAGCCATTAGCCAAATTCTTTCGACATTACCACCCGACTTTCCAGCAGCCATTCTATTGGTACAGCATTTGTCTCCCAAGCACCCCAGCCAGATGGCAGAAATCCTCAGCCACCGTACGGCTTTGCACGTGAAGGAGGCAGAGGAAGGCGAATTGTTACGTCCAGGGACAGTATACATTGCTGTCCCTAACAAGCACCTGCTGGTTAACCCGGATGGTACCCTTTCTCTCTCAGATGGGCCAAAGATAAACTTTGTCCGCCCCGCAGGTGATAAACTGTTGGCGTCAGCAGCAGCTACTTTTAAAAGTCGAGCGATAGGAGTTGTCCTCACTGGTGGAGACGGGGATGGAGTTTTGGGTGTGCTAGCTATCAAAAAGTTTGGCGGTACGGTGATTGTTCAGGATGAGGCGAGTAGCGAATCTTTCAGTATGCCTAAATCTGCCATTTCCACTGGGAAAGTTGATTTCGTTCTTCCTTTAGATGCGATCGCTCAGTGTTTAGTCAGCCTAGCCATGACACAAGAAGTCGTCTCACAAGAACTACCTCCAAAATGGAGCAATTCATCTGGCGGACTAACGTCCGCCAGATGAATTGCTTTTGGCTTTTGTTTGTGCATAAAATTACGAGGCTGACGTAGCATGAATAAAGCTTGAGAGCCAATAAATTTAGTTCCCAGTTCCATGAACTGAGCTTTGAGCTGTCTAGATTTCGCTTCAACTTCACGAGGATGACGCGAGTAGCGAATGTTTTGGGATGCCGAAATCTGCCATTTCCACTGGGAAAGTCGATTTCGTTCTTCCCTTAGATGCGATCTGCCCCTATGCTGCAGCGAAGCGATCGCTCACTGCTCAGTCATCTTAGTTACCACAGAAAAAGTAGACTCACAAGAACTATCTCCAGAATCGAGCAATGGATCTGGCGGACGTTAGTCCGCCAGATCCATTGCTTTCGGCTTTTGTGTGTGCCTAAAATTGTGCTCACGCAGCATGAATGAAGCTTGAGAGCCAATAAATGTAGTTCCCAGTTCCATGAACTGAGCTTGAAGCTCTCTAGATTTCGCCCGAATTTCACTCGATTGCTTTCTCACCATTTGAGATTTCACCCGAATTTCACTCGCTTGCTTTCTCACTGCCGTAATATGAGTTTGATACGCCAAATACTTGGTTTCCATACAATTGCCTGGAGCGCTGAGCAAAAGTTTTGGAGAATTTGATTTTTCTTTGTGCTCTAACTCTTGCGGTTCGACAGTCGAATTATAAATAGTGTTAAGGACTGTTGCTAAAGTTTCACCAATTATCGGCTTTTTACTGACCAAAATTTCTTTAACTAATACTATCGCCGAATTAAGTGTTAGGCACGGTTCATTAAGTGCAATTAACAAATCTTCGTTTGTCTGATCCAACTCTTGCTGTATCTCTTGCTGTTCTAAGTGTTTGTGGTACAGCAGTTGCTTGAGAGTTTCTACTTGCTCGCACAAAAGCTCTATTGTCTCTTCCATTTCTGCTCTTTCAGTATAGTTAAGCTCAAGGGATCTTATTGTCAGACTATCTTTGTGTTTAGTATTTTCGCTTTGAGCACCTGTCTGAGCAGATTGATTAATTCGGGTGACAATTTTTTCTATAAGTTCTATAGTATCGGATAATACGCTTAGATCCAGAATGTTGCCATCTTCGCTATTATTTAGCCCTGATTGTAAATCTTCTGGGGATCTTGACTTGGAATCGTCGTTTAAAGAGTCCATGCACAATGCTCGCAAGCTTATCTAGTTATTTTAGCCAAAAACATAAGCTGAGCATCGCGCTTCTAACTTGCATAAAATATACGCCTGCGGTAGGGGCAAAGGCTAGCCGATACGTGTCAACACGTTCAAGCCTTGATTCGGTGTTGATTTAACCCGTGCACTTGTATGGGTATTCTAATTCTGGATTGATAGTAAATCGTGTAAGTCGTCCTTGAGCACTGGGGTTTATCCGTACCCAGTGCTTTTTTGTTATTTCTTTAATTTCATTT
>NZ_CAWPKW010000180.1:0-6544 GCF_963888615.1 Brasilonema octagenarum UFV-OR1
TCGGAACCTCACCCTGCCCTGTCGGGCATCCCTCTCCTTATTAAGGAGAGGGAAACTAAAAGCGAGGGTGAGGTTTTGAGCGTTCCGGTGTGTACACGGTAACCCCGCAAGCTGTCTTCGGGCAAAGGTTCATCAAAATCATCAGGCACTGTAAACTCTCCCGCACACAAACCAAATGGTCGTAATTGCTTGTTAGTACTTGTAATTGGTTTTAGTTCGGCAATTGCTTTGTCTGCTTGGATAATGACAAAGCTTTCACCTGCCTCAACTTGATTGAGATACTTCAAGGGATCTGGTTTGATATCGTCAACTGTGACTCTCTGCATCCTTTGTACTTCGGCGTACTGGTGTGGAGATAGTACATTCCTTAAGCCAATTTTAGTATAAAGTACCTACCCACAAGGGTGAAGCACTTACTCAGTAATTTAGACTAAATTGGGAAATATTGCCCAACACTGTTATTTAAAAAGTCAAAAGTTTCTTATGGAACCATCACCACACGAACTAAACCAACCCAAATCAAAAGTAGAAAGTCCTACCACGTTGCTTAAGCGCTTTAGTGCTGGGGCGGCAGTCGGACTGATAATTGCTGCATTAAGTTGGGGTAGCTATGCTTATTTTTTTGACAATTTCATACCGCTAACCAATGGCATTATATTCTGTTTGGGACTGACAATCATCTCCGGGTTAATGACACTCAAATGGGGCTACAACACATTGGAGTCTTTGTTGCAGTTATTGTCGTAGTGTTAACAGACGTATACGGGGTTTTCTGTTCTAATGCTTACCTAACTCAGCCTACAAATTTATTCAAAGTTTCCAGGCAGGCAAGATGCCTGCCCGACAAGAAAATACAATTAACCCAAAGCCGATCGCAACTCATTTTGCGCTTGTTCCAACGCCAGAGGTAATTTACTCGCATCACGTCCGCCTGCTTGTGCAAGATTCGGTCTTCCGCCGCCGCCACCGCCACAAATTTTGGCGATCGCACCCACAAATTTCCCAGCTTGCAACCCTTTCTTATTCACCTCTGAACTAAAAGCTGCAACTAAGCTGACTTTCCCCTCTTCTGGAACAGAACCCAACACTACTGCACCATTACCAAGTTTTTGCAGCAAGCGTTCGGCTGCAGTTTTTAAGGACTCTGGATCAACGTCTTCCATCTTGGCGACGAGAATTTTATAATCGCCGATGGATTCGACTGTTTGCAGCAAACTATCTGATTTGGCGATCGCAAGCTGTGACTTGAGAGTTTCTAATTCCTTCTGGCTGGTTCTGAGTTCGTTTTGCAGAGTTGTGATTCTGTCGGGGAGTTCTTCGGGTTTTACCTTGAAGCGATCGCTCAAATCTTTCACGACCTTATCTCGTACATTCAGGTAATCTAGGATTGCAGGACCAGAAACTGCTTCAATTCGCCGCACTCCTGACGCCACACCAGCTTCAGAGATAATTTTGAAAACACCTATCTCCGCAGTGTTACTGACGTGAGTCCCCCCGCACAATTCCATTGATACACCTTGAAAATCAATGACGCGTACTTCTTCGCCGTATTTTTCCCCGAACATAGCAACAGCACCTCTAGCTTTTGCTTCTGCTAAAGGTAGAATTTCCACTTTGGCAGAATGTGCTTCAGCTATCCAAGAGTTTACCTGTTCCTCAACTTGGTGTATCTCATCTGGTGTTAAAGCACGGGGACAGTTGAAGTCAAACCGTAATCTGTCAAATGACACCAGCGAACCTGCTTGCGAGATGGAGTCATCAACAATTTTCTTCAACGCCGCTTGCAAGAGGTGAGTTGCGGTGTGGTTAGCTTGGAGACGACGACGACAAGCTTGGTCAATTTGGGCGGTAACAGTATCTCCTACTCGGATTGTACCGCGTTCGATGCGTCCGAAGTGAACAAAGAAATCAGATTCTTTTTTCACGTCGTGAATTGTCACGAGGACGCCATCACCGGAGAGATATCCGCGATCGCCAATTTGTCCTCCCGACTCTGCATAAAATGGAGTTTGGTCGAGGACAATTTGCACGTCTGTTCCTGCTTCTGCTTCTTCTTGGGAGACGCCACTTACCAACAACACTTCGACTTTGGATGTCGCCACAGGTTGGGTGTATCCGATAAATTCTGTCGCCTGGATATCTTCTGCCAGCTTGTCCAGAGAACCTTGCACTGTTAAGTCGATTGTTTTGTGTGCTTCCTTGGCGCGTTCTACTTGCTTTTGCATTTCCGTATCAAAACCAGCCTCATCTACGGTGAGGTTGTTTTCAGCAGCAATTTCTTGAGTCAGTTCTAAAGGGAAACCGTAAGTATCGTATAAGGTGAAAGCACTTTCACCACTAATTTGGGTTTCGCCTTTGCTTTGCACCTGTTGGATAATTTCTGTCAGCAGTTCTTCACCACGTTCCAAAGTTTTCAGGAAGCGGGATTCTTCTCGTTGCAGTTCTGCTTTGATGGCGTTTTCTCTTTGCCGGACATTGGGGTAAGCTGATTCGGAGAGGGCGATCGCACTTTCCGCAACTTGGGTAGTAAACTCTCCACCAATCCCAATCAATCTTCCATGACGGACAACCCGACGAATCAGGCGGCGCAGAATATAACCTCGTCCCACATTAGAAGCGCGGATTTCATCGGCTATCATGTGGACGACTGCACGAATATGATCTCCAATCACTTTTAAGGAGACTTTGGTTTTCTCATCCGCTTTGGCGTAGTCTATCCCAGCAATTTCTGCTGCTGTTTTGATAATGGGGAAGATTAAATCAGTTTCGTAGTTATTGGGAACTCTTTGGAGGATTTGCGCCATCCTCTCCAAACCCATCCCAGTGTCGATGTTTTTGTTCGCCAGTGGTGTTAAGTTTCCTTCAGCATCTCGGTTATATTGCATGAAGACGAGGTTATAAAACTCGATAAACCGGCTGTCATCTTCTAAATCTATGTTGTCATCGCCACGTTCCGGGTGGAAATCATAGTATATCTCTGAACATGGACCACAAGGGCCAGTCGGACCAGAAGCCCAAAAGTTATCATCAGCCCCCATGCGCTTGATTCGTGCTTCCTGAACACCAATTTTATCGCGCCAAATTCCAAAAGCTTCGTCATCTTCCTCAAAGACACTGACAACGAGTTGTTCTGGAGGTAAACCAAAGACTTTTGTGGACAACTCCCAACCCCAAGCTATTGCTTGTTCTTTGAAATAATCTCCAAAGCTGAAGTTTCCCAACATCTCAAAGAACGTGTGATGCCGTTTGGTGCGTCCGACATTTTCGATATCATTGGTGCGGATGCATTTTTGGGAAGTCGTCGCACGTTTGAATTCGCTTGTCCGCTGTCCGAGGAAGATGGGTTTAAATGGTAGCATCCCCGCAATTGTCAGCAGTACGGTTGGATCTTCTGGTACGAGGGAAGCACTCGGGAGAATTTGGTGTCCCCGTTGAGCATAGAAGTCAAGGAATTTTTGGCGAATGTCGTTTCCGCTGAGGTATTGGGGATAATCAGACATGGGTATTTACAAAAATAGTATCAACGAATAAAGTTTCTGAGATGCGAGTCCTGAAAAATAAATTATAAGTTCGTAAGAAATCTTGAGTCATTTTCTCCTTATTATCTTGATTGAACTCAGCACTCATTAAGTACGTTTATATATTTTTGCATTTTGTTTCAGTTTGCGACCACTAACCTTTGCCAAGAGGGTAGGTTAGGGGTATAAGGGTGTAGGGGTGTAAGGGTGTAAGGGTGTAAGGGTGTAGGGGGAAATCCATCATTTGCCCTGATTCACCAAATCAAGCAGGATTTTTCGTCTTATGCCCTTGCCACTGTAAAACTACTTATCACATGACAGTTTATCAAGTTCGACTCGTCAATTCTGGAATCGGATTGGATCGCACCATTGAAGTCCCAGATGATCAATATATTCTTGATATCGCTCAAGAAGCTGGTATCCGTCTTCCTTCAGGATGCAATCAAGGGGAATGTTCCGCCTGTGTTGCCAAAATCATCAGTGGGGAAGTTGATCAAAGTGAGCAAAAGTTTCTACGTCCGCATGAAGTGGAAGCTGGCTACACAATCACCTGTGTTGCTTATGCTTTATCGGATTGTACTTTAGAAACTCATCAAGAACAAGTTTTGTATAAATCATCGCTTTATTTTAAGTCAAATGCAGCACCATCAGAATAGTTATAAAGGACATTTATCAAAGTCAGTGTAGGGTACGTTAACCAACAGTAATGCACCTTACAAATTTAATATTTTCTTTAGAATTCGCTAACAAGAAATTATTTATTTTATTCATAACACTTAACTCTCAATTATTTTCAAAACTAGCCAAATGGCGTAATAGGATATCTACCTTACTAGAGAGGTTGATACGCATCTGATCATTTCAAGATAGAAGAACGATGCTAAAAACATCTTCTCTAGTTAGTTTTTAGGAAACAATTTATGCCCCCAACATTACTGCCAACATTTTTAACGACTCTAATAACAGCTTTGAGCTTGCTAATTGTTGATTTAGTTGTTCCTGGTGTCAACATTAGTAACTTTGTATCGGCTTTGGTTGCTGGTTTGCTTATAGGCTTTGTGAATGGTTCAGTTAAGCCAGTTCTATCAGCTCTTTCTTTGCCACTTAACTTAGTAAGCTTGGGAGCATTTTCACTCATTGTTAACGGGATTTGTTTCTCAATAGCCGCCTTTTTAGCTCCTGGGTTCCAAGTTCACGGATTAATAGCTTTTATTCTTGGTCCAGTTGTTCTTTCTTTTGCTGGTACTTTAATTAACAATTACTTTACTGAAAGAAGAATTTTAACTGCCAGTGAAGAAATTAAAGACAAGGCGCAACTACCTTCGAGTTAAATCTCAGCAATGAGTTGTAGAGACGACACCTTCTGATCTCTACTTAAAGCCGAATTCAAATAATTCCTCTGGAGGAGTTATTCTTTCGGTTAATTCAGGAAAATGTAAGTGAAAACAGATTTTGAAAAAGTAGCAGTGATATTATGACGAAACTACTCCGTTTGGTTCTTGGTTTGGTTATTCCTCCTTTAGGTGTTTTCTTGACAGTTGGAATTGGTCCTACTTTGTTGATTAACGTTTTGCTAACGCTTTTAGGTTGGCTTCCTGGTAGTATTCATGCAGTTTGGGTTATTGCTAAGTACGAAGATAAATTGAATGGAGAGCAAGTATACTAAAGTCCAGTAAATTATCCCAGCGACAACAAGTGGCGCTGACACAGAATAAAAACCTGCATCCGCAGGTTTTCAAATACAAAAAAGAGTCCGTAAATACGGACTCTTTTTTGTGATCGCCAAGATCTATTTATTAATCGGTTCTTTATCTTTAATCTTGTCAGCCGCTGTTAAAAGCAACTCTCTTAAGATTTGTCGGATTTGACGTTCTTTTTTGGCGATCGCCGTACCCGCTTCCCCAATCTTCTCATCCAGTTGCGAGCTTTTTTCTTGTACCTGTGTAACCACCGCTTCTGCTTGTGGACGCGCTTCGTTAAACCAGGTTTTGGCGTCGTCTAAATGTCCCTTCACTTCCTCAGAACGTCCACCATAACGTGCAGCTAAGTTAGCTTGGACTATAGCCAACTGTGCTCGTAGTTGAGCATAGCGTTTCTTCAGTAGTGAAAATTCCTCACTATCTTTAATAGCATCGACAGCAGAATTGATCGCGGTTTTTGAACTAGCTGATTTCTCTTTACTCGTGTCTTGAATTTCTGTTAAAATTCCATCTACTTCTCGCTGGATATTCTCTTCTTCTTCATCCAACTTAATTTGTAGCTGTTTAACTTCAGCTTGGGTTTTTGCAATATTTTCATGTCTTTTACTATTAACGGCTTCCAAGGCTCCTTCAATAGATGCCGTCACTTCTTCTTTCAGTTCGCCACCTTTGTCTTGCAAGTTTTCAACAACTGTACTTACAGCATCTTTCACAATAGTACGAAGTTCTGTAGAACCTTCTTTGAATTCAGAAACAACCTGAGAAACTGCGGCTTTGACAATTTCTCGAATGCGTTCTGTTCTGAGTTGTCCGGTTTGTTTAGCTTGTTGCAGGTCGTTTGTAATTTGCTCTTTTATGTTATTAGGCATCTTCAATTCAGGTTGAGATTTAACTTATACAAATTTATCGACATTCTGTCTATCTTTTATGTTGACGCAATATTTTCTCTGGTGGTACATCCGTTAGATAGAAAATAATTAGCTAGGCTTCTCTCAATAGTCCTCTAACTCTGCCCAATTATCTTCTTTATAAGCATCAGAGTTATAACTCTCAGCGATCCAACGTAATATTGGGGCTGTTCTGGGATGAGTATCCCCTACTGCAATTGCATAACTCCGATATGTTTGAGCTAATTGTCTTTCTTGGCTCCACCTTGTGAATTTTGTTACAAACCACATTCCGCACCCTGAAGTGTCACATACTGGAGGCTGTAGACAATGAAGGCATGATAGTACTAGTGCACTAACAAAAAAGAAGTGCGATCACACTTCTATAGCAGTCCTATTTCATTTGTGTGAAAGTGCCTGCGCTCTGCGCTTAAAAACA
>NZ_CAWPKW010000181.1:0-6345 GCF_963888615.1 Brasilonema octagenarum UFV-OR1
CCTTATTAAGGAGAGGGAAAGATTTTAGCGCCGATTCAAGCGAGGGTGAGGTTTTCTCTCGTTAGGAGCAGGTTGCTTACTGAACGGGACGCACAATTGGGGGAGTTGTTGGTTGATTTTTTTTAAATATTGCAGCAAGTGCTTGTTCCAAAGTTTCTGCCATGACAATCCGGTTATTGTAAGCAACAACCACCCTTACAAGTGTTGGCAAGCTATTTTGTTCAGCTTCTAAATAGAGAGGTTCAACATACAAAAGAGAACGTTCTATCGGAATCACCAACAAATTTCCTTGAATTGCTTTAGATCCTTGGCGATTCCACAGAGAAATTTGCTGAGAAATCACTGGATCTTGATTAATCAAAGCTTCAATTTGCTCTGTTCCGTAAACTAACTGCTGCTTAGGAAACTCGTAAAGCAACATCTTGCCGTATTCTTGCCCATCGGAACGTGCTGCTAACCAAGCAATTAAATTTGCGCGTTGTACAGGCTTGAAAGGTAGTAGTAGAATGAATTCTTCCGATTCTGCTTGCGGTAGTTTCATAATCAGGTAGTAAGGCTCTACCTGCTGCTGTTTGCTACCGTAAATCTCATTGGGGATTTGCCACAAGTCTTCTTGATTGTAGAAAACCTGTGGATCGCTCATGTGATATGTTAGCAATCGCTCAGATTGAATACTAAAAAAGTCTTGTGGATACCGAATATGGTTGCGAAGAGCAACTGGCATTTTGTCCAAGGGTTTTAGTAATTTGGGGAAAATAGCCCCTAAAGTCTGAATAATTGGATCTCTTGGATCGGCGACATAGAAATTGACACTGCCATTGTAGGCATCAATGACAACTTTTACAGAATTACGAATATAGTTAAATTTATTTTTGCCTGGATCAGAATATGGATAGCGATCGCTCGTGGTATAAGCATCAATCATCCAATAAAGATAAGTCTTGTCACCTTTGATATCTGTTCCTTCACCATCTGCAGCAACTAAATAAGGATCACTGTCGTAGCGTAAAAAAGGAGCGATCGCCTGCACTCGTTCTTTGATATTGCGACGAAACAGCAGCTTTGTTTGCGGTGTAAAATTGCCCGTCAACAGCATCTGCCAATCTTTAAGATATTGCGCAAACACCAAGCGCCGCCATATTGCACCAATTGAAATTCCTCCACGTCCATCGTAAACGTTATAAACGTTATCTTTCTCGCTGGGAAAGTCTAATTCCTGAGTTTTTGTCCCCGTCATCACATAATTATTGGTGATTTCGCCATAGTAAATGCGGGGTTGATTAATAGGAATACTTGAGCGAACTGATTCATTTGATATCAGCAAGGAACTCTCGTTACCTGTATTAAGTCCAATATCTTTGACGTAGTAGTCAGGTAATCCGCCAGGCGCCACAAGATTTACGGGGCTGAGTGTAAAACCGTAGCCGTGAGTGTAGATCAGATGTTTGTTTACCCAAGTTTGTGCTAAATCTGGTACATCACCGTAGTCTAGTTCTCGCGCTGCGATGATTGTCTGTTGCTTTTGATTTGTTTGATCTGGTTTGAAGGTGTAGCGATCAATGTCAGCGCCAGTAAACTTGTAGTAAGGTCGAATTTGTTGCAACTGACGGTTAGTTTCTAGAAGAGGGCGTGTATCCCACAACCGAATGTTCCGAATCGTCAAGTCATTTTCTTGCAAACTAGTTGCAGTTAGTTGACCTCGCGGATCAAAAATTTTTGCTTCTATAGCATCTAAATTAAAAGCTTCTCTGGTGAGGGTGATAGTACGCTCAATGTAGGGGCGTTCACGACTCAATTCATTTGGTTGGACAACAAAGCGTTGTACTGCTGAGGGTAAAATTTCTCCAGAAATTGCCGCGACAAATATATATAATCCTAGTGCGTAAATTAGTTGAGGTGGATAGAGAATGAGTTTAAAACTTGTTTTCTTTGTTCTAGATAAAAGAATTATTCGCAAGAGGAGATATATGGCGATCGCCACTGCCAAAATACTCAACCCACTATAAATTGGCAACAACACCTTAACATCGGTGTAACTAGCACCATAGATCACCCCACGAGGGGAATACAAAAGTTTATAGTGTGCAAGCCAATAATGCAGGGCAACTGTTAACATGAATACGCTAGTTAAAGCGTTTAAGTGAAGTCGCTGCAATCTAGAAAACCCTGTAAATCTTCCTTCACTAAGACTATTTGCCGAACACAAGTAAATGAGCGTTACTGCGCAGACAGTAAAGAGAAATAGTCCCAATAACCAAAATGCCAACGATTCCCAAATTGGCAAAATAAATACATAAAAGCTAATATCTTTGTGAAATAGCGGCTCTGTGCGGTTAAAACTAGTGCTATGAAAATACTCTAGAACGGTTACCCAATGTGTTGATAACACAAAACTCAGCAGCAAACAGATCAGGAGTGCGATCGCCCTCAAGCAAAACTCATAATTAATCACAATCGCAATTGTCAATACCAACAGCAAAATTGACTGCACAATTGGGATGTTAATTTGCTGTATTTGCATTTGCTGCAACACCTGCTGTAACGAAGGTGTCAATGGCAACTTAGTGGTGGGTAATTGAACATTTGGAAACCACACATTTAACGCTTGCTGAGCATAGTAAATAAATACTAACCCCGCGCTAGTACTCAATGTGATCACCACTGGTAAGAGCAAGCGCAATCCGAGTTGTGACTTTTCAGTGGCGAGGTGCGAAGTCGGAATTTTTAGATTTGGAATTTGGAATTTTGTTAGCGCAGCGGGATCTAGTCCATTTCTTCTGCTTGCGAATTTCGCGTTCCTTGCGCACCCCTTGGGACGAGTGCGGCACTAGTCAGCCTTTAATTTTGGACTAATTACGCGCACATCACCATTAAATTTTAATTACGTCCAAAAACAGAAATAGAGGTAATTTTTAAGATTTTTGTTTGACGATATCGCTGTAAAATACAAAATTACCCCACAGCGTTACAAACAGTAGGGTAGAGGAGCCACCGGGGGTTTGCCCCGAGTTCGGTAAATGGCGTGACAGTTAAGCGCTAATTGCCGAATCTCTGACTACAAAGCGTTTGTATCCTACTATTTGTGACGCTTTGTTTTGTGTACATTTTGTATTAGTAAGTTCACAAAAATTTATGTTTCCTACCCATCGCCCTCGTCGTCTGCGTACCCATCCACAACTACGCCGCATGGTACGCGAAACTGTTTTAACTACCAATGATTTAATTTACCCTCTGTTTGCTGTACCAGGTGAAGGAATCGCCAATGAAGTCAGATCGATGCCTGGAGTCTATCAACTTTCGATAGACAAAATAGTGGAAGAAGCAAAGGAAGTTTATGACTTAGGAATTCCTGCGATTATCTTGTTTGGTATTCCTGCAGATAAAGATGGTGATGCCACTGGTGCATGGCATGATTGCGGTATTGTTCAAAAAGCAGCGACTGCTGTTAAAAAAGCAGTACCAGATTTGATTGTGATTGCTGATACTTGTTTGTGTGAGTACACAAATCACGGACACTGCGGTTATTTACAAGTGGGTGATTTAACCGGACGAGTTTTGAATGATCCAACATTGGATTTACTCGGGAAAACAGCAGTATCTCAAGCGCAAGCTGGGGCAGATATCATTGCTCCTTCTGGAATGATGGATGGTTTTGTACAAGCAATTCGTAGTGCTTTGGATGAAGCGGGATTTGATGATACCCCGATTTTGTCGTATGCGGCTAAATATGCTTCGGCTTATTATGGTCCATTTCGGGATGCTGCAGATTCTGCCCCACAGTTTGGCGATCGCCGCACATACCAAATGGACCCCGGTAACTCTCGCGAAGCCCTAAAGGAAATTGAGCTGGATATTGCCGAAGGTGCCGATATGCTCATGGTGAAGCCAGCTTTGGCATACATGGATGTTATCTGGCGCGTTAAGGAAGCTTGCAACCTGCCTGTTGCCGCTTATAACGTTTCTGGTGAGTATTCTATGGTGAAAGCTGCAGCTTTAAATGGCTGGATTGATGAACAGCGTGTGGTGATGGAAACTCTCATCGGCTTTAAACGCGCTGGAGCAGACTTGATTTTAACTTACCATGCCAAAGATGCAGCGCGGTGGTTGCGATAGGCGGTGAGTTTTGCCTCAAGTGCTACAACGTGAAGTTTTGATAACTTTGCTTGATAATCTCACACCAAACTGCTAAGGCAAAGAGCTAATCTAGGTGTCTTTGTGGCTGGGTGTGAGATTATCCTTTAGCTGGGAGATAAATTTGAATGCCAAGACTTTTTCGACGACAGAAAAATTTACACTATTAGTAGGGCAAACGTTGTCAACGAGCAACTTTTGGCGGGGGTGAGGGCGATCGCCCGTTTGCCAAATACGTAACTAATAGATTATAAAATAATATAGTTAACAAATAATGCTCAGTTGGCTTTATTACGTCAATTGATTTTATAAATAAGTACTATAGTTTTTCAAAGGGAGCATTGGCTATGGATATGCAAGTCCTGAGAGAGCGTGCGGGACTCAGCCGCGCAGAGGTTGCCTTCAGGCTTGCAATTAGTGAAACGAGTGTGCGTAACTGGGAAGCAGGGCGCACAGAACCAACCATGACACCCAAAAAATATTTAGATGCATTGCGGCTGTTTAAATGCACACCAGAAGAACTGGCTGCTGCTAGCGAAAAATCTATCAATCAACGACATAAGCGTAAACCAGGAAGACCGAGAAGATTTCCAGAAAATTCGGTTAATTCGTCTCCTCCGGTGAATCAGGTAACCCAGGTTAATCAAGTCACTGATTCCCCGAGTTTCCATTTCAACGAAGTTGGATATTAATCAGTGATCACTTACCAGTTTTCACTGTTTACTGTTCACTGCTAACTGTTCAAGGACTTGCTGCCACATAGCCTATAATTTTAAACGCAAGACAAGCAACTCGTGCGTTCGCGTGCGTGCGTCGCGGTTTGCAGCATCGCTCACCATCTAAGGGAGCAGATGCGCGTTAAGATTCTAGAACAATAGTCGCAATATAAAAGTCTAATGGCAGAAACACTGTTCTTCAACGCTTTGCGGGAAGCCATTGATGAAGAAATGGCCCACGATGCAACTGTATTTGTTCTTGGTGAAGACGTAGGACACTATGGCGGTTCCTACAAAGTGACAAAAGACTTATACAAAAAATATGGCGATCTCCGGCTTCTAGATACCCCAATCGCTGAAAACAGCTTTATGGGTTTAGCCGTTGGGGCTGCAATGACTGGGTTGCGACCAATTGTTGAAGGTATGAACATGGGTTTTTTGCTTCTTGCCTTCAACCAAATATCCAATAACGCCGGAATGCTGCGTTATACTTCTGGTGGTAACTTTAAAATTCCAATGGTGATTCGTGGTCCTGGAGGCGTGGGCAAGCAGCTTGGTGCAGAACATTCCCAGCGCTTAGAAGCATACTTCCAAGCTGTACCAGGGTTAAAGATTGTTGCTTGTTCTACAGCTTACAACGCCAAAGGATTGCTGAAATCAGCTATTCGTGATGATAACCCGGTGTTGTTCTTTGAACACGTTCTGCTTTACAACTTAAAAGAAGATTTACCAGAAAAAGAATATCTGCTGCCTCTGGATAAAGCAGAAGTTGTACGCTCTGGCAAAGATGTCACAATTCTGACTTACTCACGCATGCGACATCATGTGACGCAAGCGGTCAAAACATTGGAAAAAGAAGGTTATGATCCAGAAGTGATTGACCTGATATCACTTAAACCGCTAGATTTTGACACGATTGGTGCATCAGTAAGAAAAACACATCGAGTGATTATAGTGGAAGAGTGCATGAGAACAGGAGGCATTGGAGCGGAATTAACTGCCTCTATTAATGAACGCTTATTTGATGAATTGGATGCACCTGTATTGCGACTTTCTTCCCAAGATATTCCCACGCCTTACAACGGAACTTTAGAAAGATTAACCATCGTTCAACCAGAACAAATTGTTGAAGCTGTGGAAAAGATGGTGGCTTTGCGCGTTTAGGAGGTGGAATTGGGGAGTCGTTACAAGTGAGTGGTTGATAATGTAAAATATCAACAGCGAAAGGCTAACAATCAACAATCCGCCCGCTCCAAAAAACCTATGCAGAACTTGGCATACGCCTAGGTAAATCTGTACAAAGTCGGATCGTGCAGACTAAGACTCTAGAAGTCTACGATTTTTGAGTCAACACACCTACAAGTGAACCCCAGCTTGTAGCTCTGTCGAGAACGATTAAGTAACGCCACATGCTTCAACGGGGGGAACCCCCCAA
Organism: Brasilonema octagenarum UFV-OR1; assembly: GCF_963888615.1. Taxonomy (NCBI): domain Bacteria; kingdom Bacillati; phylum Cyanobacteriota; class Cyanophyceae; order Nostocales; family Scytonemataceae; genus Brasilonema; species Brasilonema octagenarum. The sequence continues at coordinate 6,283 of NZ_CAWPKW010000181.1, forward strand.
CGGGAGAACCAGTCGCCTCTGTCGGGAAACCCTCTCCGAAGTTGCCACAACGCGGGGAACCCG